>NZ_JBSHDU010000004.1:0-111703 GCF_053616475.1 Streptomyces sp. NPDC055815
CCCACCGGGCCCCGGCGATCAGCCCGGTGGCGGACGGCCGCCCCCCGGCCTCGGCGCGGGCGGCCCGGACGGCGGCGGCCCCCGCCCCCGCGGCCGAACCGTCCCCCGGCAGCACGACGGCCCCCGGGGGCCACGGGGAGTCCGTGGGGCCCGGAGGCGTGGTCGGCCAGGGGTCGGTCAGCGGGGCGCCGCAGGGCGGCCGGGGCGAGGGGGGCGGCCCGCCGGCCCACGGCGCGTCCGTGGGCTCCGGTTCCCCGGCCCACGGGTCACGCACGCCTCACCTCCGCCAGCGACCACCAGGCCGCCAGACCGAACACGACGGACATCAGGACCGTCGACGGGCCGCCGATGTCCGCGTAGAAGAAGTCGATGAGCTGCCAGGCGAGCAGGCCCGTCGCGACGAGCGCGCAGTCCGCGCCGAGCCGCCGGCGGCGCAGCGCGCCGACCAGCAGCGCCACCCAGCTGCCCGCCAGGGCGAGCAGCCCCACCAGGCCCTGCTCGCTCAGCACGAGGAGGTACATGTTGTGCGGGGACAGCAGCGGCTGGCGCGCGAAGGCCGCCCCGGCCCCGGCGGTGTCGCTGCCGGAGGAGAGCGCGAGGGAGGCGTTCGAGTCGCGGTACTGGGGGAAGCCCTTGAGGCCGACGCCCGTGACCGGCTCCGCCCGCCACATCCGGCCCGCCGCCGCCCACATCGTGTACCGGTCGGTCACCGACTGGTCCGGCGCGGCCGTCACCTGCGTGATGCTGGCGACCCGCTCCTTCACCATCTCCGAACCGATCCCGAGGCCGCCGACGAGGACCACCCCGAGCGCGGCCGCCACCAGCGCCACCCGCGCCGCCCGCCGGATCCCCGCGAGCAGCAGCTGGATCGCGCAGGCGAGGACGGTCGCGATCCACGCGCCCCGGCTGAACGACAGCACCAGCGGCAGGAACAGCAGCCCCGCGCAGACCGTCGCGGCCGTGCGGACCCGCCCGGGACCGCTGCCGAGCGCGATCCCGACGGCGACGACCAGCCCGTACGCCACGACCGTCGCCATGCCCATCACGTCGGTGGCGCCGAAGGTGCCGACCGCCCTGATGTCCTCGCCCTGGTACGAGGCTCCCGTGCCGGTCAGGTACTGGACGACGCCCACCGCGCCCTGCAGCAGCGCGAACGCGACCAGACCCCAGGCGATCACGGCGAAGTCCCGCCGGTCACGGATCATCAGGAGCACGGCCGCCGGCACGAGCACGAAGATCTGCACGTAACGGGCGACGCCCGGCAGGCTCGCCGCCGGGTCGTGCGAGGTGATCGCGGCCAGACAGATCCCGAACACCGGAAGCCCGAGGACGACGGCCGCCGCCCGGGTCAGCGGCCGGGTCCCGCCGCGCAGCACCCGCACCAGACAGATCAGGACCAGCAGCCCGGAGGCCGCGTCCGCGACCGTCCCCGTGCCGCCGGTGCCGCCCTGCGCGCCGCCGCCGCCCGGGACGAGCAGCAGCGCGATCACGGCGAGGACCGGGGACAGCGCCCCGGCCCGGCGGGCCCAGTCCCGTACCTCCGGCGCCGCCGGCACCGTCACGGCCGTGGCCATCCTCAGCTCCCCGTCGGTCGGACGAGCCCGGCCGCCGTGCGCAGCAGGATGCAGACGTCCTGCCAGAGCGACCAGTGGTCGATGTAGTGGTTGTCGAAGCGGCAGCGGTCCTCGATCGAGGTGTCGCCGCGCAGCCCGTGCACCTGCGCCAGACCCGTGAGCCCCACCGGCATCCGGTGCCGCGCCGCGTACCCCGTGTGGATCTTGCTGAACTGGGCGACGAAGTAAGGCCGTTCGGGCCGGGGCCCGACCAGGCTCATGTCCCCCCGCAGCACGTTCCACAGCTGCGGAAGCTCGTCGAGCGAGGACTTCCGCAGGAAGCTGCCGGCCGCGCTCATCCGCCGGTCGCCCGCCACGTTCCAGCGGGTCGCCGACTCCGTCTCGTCGGAGGGGCGCAGCGTACGGAACTTGAGGAGCGTGAAGTGGCGCCCGTGCTGGCCCACCCGCTCCTGCCGGAAGAGCACCCCGGGACCGTCCGAGAGCCGCACCGCGAGCGCGCACAGCAGCAGCACCGGCAGCGCGAGCGCGAGCGCGGGCGCGGCGAGCGCGATGTCGAGGGCGCGCTTCGCGGCCCGGCCGCGCCGCTCGCCCAGCGGGACGACCCGCTGCCAGGCGTACCCCCACATGTGCGCGCCCATCGGCCCGTCCTGCTGCCGGCCGCCGACCCGCCAGGTGGTGCAGCCGTACTGCTGGAAGAGCGACACCAGACCCGGGTCGTCGTCGAGGAACACCGCGTCGCGCACGGCGTTCTGGATGACGGCCCGGTGGATCTCCTCGGTCGTGGTGAGCACCGGAAGCCCGGCCTCCCCGGCGCTCCGGGCACCGCCCTGCTCCGGCACTCCGACGATCCCGACCGGCCGCACCCCGTACTCGGGGTGCTGGGCGGCCGCCGCGGCGAACCGGCGCGCGGCACCGGTCCCGCCGATGACGAGCGCCGAGCGGGGCCGCTCGCGGGCGATCCGGCGCCGCCGCCCGAGCAGCATCGCGCGGACCAGACAGACCAGGGCGACATGAAGGCCGTAGGCGGCGCAGAGCCGCAGCGGGCCGATCGCCAGGGCGGGGGAGTACGCGGCGACCGCGGCCGCCGCCAGACACCAGGCGAAGCCGGCGCGGGAGCCCAGCGCGGGCAGTTCGTCGAGGGCCCGGGTGTGCGCGGCCGGCCGGTAGAGCCCCGCGTGTCCGTCGAGGACGAGGACGACCGCCATCACCGGCAGCAGGAGCCGGACGTCCTGGTGCGCCGCGCTCAGCACCGACGCGGCGGCGAGGACTGCCAGCGCGTCGGCCGTCACGAGCGCCGCCACGCCGGACCGTTGCCGCACGCGCCGGTGGCGCGGCAGCGCGAGCCGGCCGGGCGCCCCGCGGCGCGGCGCGAGGGAGGCGAGGCCGAAGGCCTGGCCCGCCGTGGGCCAGGGGCCCGGCGAGGAGGGAACGCTGGTACTTTCCGTGGTCACTGCGCAATCGGCTCTCTGTGCTCGGCCCCCCGCACCCCGGCCAGCTCGCGGTAGACGTCCGCGACCGCCGCGCCCGTGCGCCGGACATCGAATCTGCTGAGGACGTGCTCATGGGCCTCGCGGCCCAGGCGGTGCCGCAGCTCCGGCCGGCCGAGGAGGCGGCCCAGAGCGGCGGCGAGCGCGGCCGGGTCCTCGGGCGGGACCAGGCACAGGGGTTCATGGGCGGACGGCAGGCTCTCGCGCGCCCCGTCCACATCGGTGACGACGACCGGCCGGCCGGCGGCCATGGCCTCCAGCGGCGCGAGCGCCATGCCCTCCCAGCGGGACGGCAGGACGGCCACGTCGGCGGCCCGGTACCAGGGCACGGTGTCCTCGACGGCCCCGGTGAACCGCACCGAAGGACCCGCGAGGGCCCGCAGCGCCTCCTCGTCCGGGCCGTCGCCGACCAGGACGAGCCGGGCCGTGGGCACCTCGGCGAGGACGGCGGGCCAGGCGGCGAGCAGGACGTCCTGCCCCTTCTGACGGCAGAGCCGGCCCACGCAGACGACGGTGGGCGCCGGGTTGCCGGGCGGACCGCCGGTCGCGAACCGGGCCGTGTCCACACCGTTGTGGACGACGGACCAGTCCGCCGCCACCCCGGCCTCTTCGCCGGTACGGCGCTCGGCCTCGCTCACACAGAGGATCCGGTCCGTCCACCGGGCGCCGAACCGCTCCCAGCGCCGGGCGAGCGCGGCCGTCCTCCCCTCGACGGCCTCGAACGACCAGGCGTGCGGCTGATAGACCGTCGGAATCCGTCCCCGCACGGCGAGTCGGGCGCACAGCCCGGCCTTGGCGCTGTGCGCGTGGACGAGCCCGGGACGGACCGTACGGACCAGCCGCCCGAGGTCCCGCGTCTCGCGGAGGACGGCGGGACCGGGGTCGCGGCCGGCCCGCCAGTCATGGGTCTCGGCGCCCTCGGCGCGGACGGCGGCCGACAGCCAGGTGCCGGGCGGGCAGGCGACCGCGACCCGCAGGCCGGCGGCGCGTTGGGCGCGGACCAGGTCGACGACGACACGGGCGACCCCGCCGTCGCCGGGCTGGACCGCGTGCAGGACGGTGAGGGACCCGAGGTCCGCGGAAAGTGGTGACAGCACGTCAGCGCCGGACGTCCGCCTGGAGGAAGACCGCGCCGAGCCAGACGGTGTCCTTCCGGCTGCCGACCCGGACGTGGACCCGGTCGCCCCCCGCGCGCAGCGCCCCCCGCAGGTCGAACACGTCGGAGTCGTATCCGAGGGTGTTCGTACGATCGGGCCGTCGTACGGTACGTCCGGTGCCGAATTCCGTGATGCTGGAGTTCAGCACGTCGTCCGCGGAATTGGCGGAATCGGAGAGACGGGTGCTCTTCGACCGGCCCGTTTCCACCGTCAGGTAATCCCCGGAAGTGCCGCGGTCGCCGTCATAGGCGATCAACCCGAGGCGCCCGGACACCCCCTTGGGAAAACGGTTTCCGTCGATCGGCACGCGCAGCTCGCCGGCGCGCGGACCGACCGTTTGGAAACCGTCCCAGACACTGATCCTGCGCAGCGGTTCCGAGGCCTTCTCGTACGCGGCGACGAGCGTCCAGCCGCCCCAGCCGCCCACCGCGGAACGGCCCATGGCCACATTGACCTGGGCCACGGTCCACAGCCCCGGGTGCGAGCGGCGGACCAGATCGGTGACGTCGGCGGAGGCCTGGAAGGCGTCGGCGCCGTCGGCCGTGCGATGGCCGATCAGGGAGTCCGCGCGCAGCGCCTTGTACTGCCCGCCGGGCTCGGCGATCAGGACGCGGCCGTTGTCCTTGGGCGGCTTCTGCTCGCCCACCCGCAGGTTCCCGCCCCAGTAGAGACGGGCCCAGGTGACGCGCGCGCCCGCGGGTACGGCGAGCTCGGCGCGGCTGGAGTTGTACGTGTTCGGGTCGCGGTCCACGTCGACGTACCGGATGACGGCGCCGTCGTTGGCCCGCTCGGTGCCCTTCGCGCCCTTCGCTGAGCTGTTGGCGGCGCGCACGATCCCCCCGTGCTGCACGGCCTGGTGGCGCGCGGCGAAGGGGACGCGGCTCGCCTCCCGCGGCTGGGGTGCGGCTGCGGAGGCGCCGGGCAGCGCGGCGGACAGGGCCGCACACGACACGGCGCACAACACGCCGCGACGCACAGCAAGAAGCGCTGAATTCCGCATACAGGTTCTCCGCTTTGATGAGAGAAGGGAGGGAAGACCCGAGTAGGCCGGGGGAGAAGAAGGTGTCGTCCGCACGAAATGGGTGAACGCGCGGCGGGCCCGGAAGCAACGTTCGGGAACGTTATAACCCCGATGCGGGGCGATAGTAAGCATTAGATGCCCGGAAACGCTAACTCCCGTATCCGCGCGGCCGGTTCCTCGTTGAGCGTGTTGCGCCATTCCACGCCCAGTCCCTCGAATGGCCCTCCTATGGCCCAAAGATCGGTTGAACGTCACCCGTTCGGGAGAGCAACCGATGAAAAGCCGGGGCGTTGTTGAGGGAGCCGGGCCGAACAGTCCGCGCAGTACGAGTCCGATGAATTCGATCGAGGAGCGCCTCCCCATGTCCCGTATCGCCAAGGCCGTTGTCCTGACCGCGGGTGCCGCCGCCGCCGTCGCCGGTGCCGCCGGTGCCGCCTCCGCCGACGCCGGCGCCGAGGCTGCGGCCGTGAAGTCCCCCGGTGTCATCTCCGGCAACGTCGTCCAGGTTCCGGTCCACGTGCCGATCAACCTCTGCGGCAACACCGTCAGCGTCATCGGCGCGCTGAACCCGACCTTCGGCAACACCTGCATCAACGCCTGATCTCGCACGCCTGATCGGTCCTTCCGAAGCCGGTGCGCCCACCCCGCCGGGGTGGGCGCACCGGCTTTTCCCTTGCCGCCACTGGTTCGGTCCTCGTTCGGACGCACCCTCGTGCGCCGTTCGGTGCAACGGCGTACGCCCCTCAGGGGGGCAGGCCGCGGGGGTGGATTCACTCGAACGGAGGCGTGGCGCTCCGTAGTTCTGCGGTTGCGGAGGGCTATACCCGCAGGCACGGTGGGAGAGAAGTTGTCCGACGCATAAGGAAAAGGAACATATATGCGTCCCCTGGCTACACGCCGCCTCACCGCCCTGGCGATATCCGCCGCCATCACCCTCGGCACGGCGGGAACCGCCTTCGCCGGCGAACACCACCCGTCCACCGCGGCCGAACGGGCCGCCCACGCACCCCTTCCCGACGCCGCCGCCCTCCTGGCCCAGGCCGAGGCGCTCGGCGACCTCGGTTCGGTGACCACCCCGGTGACCGAACTCGTCACGGCAGCGCTCAAGGCCGACTCCGGCCAGCTGTCCGCCGCCGACGCCGAATCCCTCAAGAGCAAGATCGCCGCGGCGGTCGAGGAGGCCAAGGGCACGGTCCCGGCCCCGCTCCCGGACACCCCGGCGACCCCGCCGGCGGCCGACCTCCCCGTGACCCCGCCCGCGGCCGACCTCCCGGTCACGCCCCCGGCCGCGGACCTCCCGGTGAAACCGCCGGCCGCGGACACGCCGGTGAAACCGCCGGCCGCGGACACCCCGGTGAAACCGCCCGCGGCCGAGCTGCCGGTCACCCCGCCCGCGGCCGACCTGCCGGTGAAACCGCCCGCCGCCGAGCTCCCCGTCACGCCCCCGGCCGCGGACCTTCCCGTGAAACCGCCCGCCACCCTGCCCGTCGCGGCCGGTGCGGCGGCCGCCGCGGCCGCGCCCGCGGACATCGTGTCCGACGCGCTCGCGAGCATCGAGAAGGCCGTCGCCGGACTGCTCGCCGCCGTCACCTCCGGGGACGCCGGCGGAGTCGTACCGCAGATCACCTCGACCCTGACCTCGCTGGTCAACCTGGCGGTCGCCACGGTGCTCGGCAGCGGGCTGCCCGCACCGGACCTGCCCGGTCTGCCCAAGCTCCCGGCACTCCCGGTCACCGCGCCCGAGCTGCCCGTCGACCCGCCGGTCGCCGCGCCCGAGCTGCCGCTCAAGCCGTCGCTGCCGCTCCGGTAGCACCCGCACGTCTGTGCCGGTCCGGCGTCCGCCGGACCGGCACAGACGTGTGCGATCGGCAAATCACACCGGTCCGCATCGATCGGGTGCAGTACCGAGAAATCCTTCCTCCCGGAGTTTCCGGCGCGCTCACTCCTCGTTACAGAAGCAGAACGATGTACAGGATTCGGCCAAGAACCCTGTACAGAACGTGACTTGAAAGCACAGAGGAAGGATTCACCATGAAGCCCACCAAGGTCGCCGCGGTCGTCGCCGGTTCGCTCATGGCCCTGGGTGCCGCCGCGCCCGCCATGGCCCAGGAGGCGCTGACCCCCACCAGCCTGAACGGTGGCCTCGAAGCGATCGCCGCCAACGGGCTGAAGAGCGACATGCTGAGCAGCACCACGGACGGCTCCCCGGTCCAGACCGTCACCAAGGCGGCGGAGCAGCTGAACACCGCCACCAAGGGCGCCCCGCTGCTCGGTGGCCTCCCGGTCCCCGGCGGTCTGGCCGGCTGACGTCACATCAGTACCACCGCCCCCACGGGCATTTACGGCGGTCTCCGTGCCGCTGTTCCTCACGGTCGGCTGATCGAATGATTTTCTGATCAGCTGCCGTGTGGCCCCGGTGGCACGCCGGGCGCCGACCCATACCCTCTGGCCGATCCCTCGTGAACTTCGGTGTGGATCAGGCCGGTCGGAGCGAGGGGGGATCCTCGCCGGTCTCTCCCTTTATCCAGAGGAAGAGCGGTATGCGGTCCATCATCAGCAGGAAAGTACTCACCGCGGCGGCAGCGACCGGCATCCTGTCGCTGAGCGGCGGATTCGCCCTGGCCGCGAACGCCCACGCCGGTTCGGGCGACGGGCCCGGCCCGGGCGCGGTCGGCCATGTGCAGGCCCCCCTCCCGGCCGACGTGTGCGGCAAGAGCATGGAACTCGGCGGTTTCGTCGCGGAAGCCGTCGGCGACCTCTGCGAGCAGGCGGAGGAACCCGGCGGCTACGGCGAGGAGCCGGGCCCCACGCACCCGTCCCACACCCCGCCGACGCACACGACCCCGCCGACGCACACGACGCCGCCCACGCACACGACGCCGCCCACGCACACGACCCCGCCCACGCACACGACCCCGCCCACGCACACCACGCCGCCGACACACACGACGCCTCCCACGCACACGACGCCTCCCACGCACACCACCCCTCCCACCCACACCACGCCGCCGACCCACACCACACCCCCCACGCACACCAAGCCGCCCACCCACCCGGGCCCCGGCGACTGCGACGAGGACTCGGGTTACGGGTGCGAGGGCCCCACGACGCCGCCGACGCACACGACGCCTCCCACCCACACCACCCCGCCGACCCACACCACCCCGCCCACCCACCCGGGCCCCGGTGACTGTGACGAGGACTCGGGGTACGGGTGCGAGTGGCCCACGGATCACCCTTCGTCGCCCGGACACCCCAGCCACCCCGGGCACCCGCAGCTCCCCGAGACCGGTAGCGAGCCCATGCTCATGGGCGCCGCCGCCATCAGCGCCGCCCTGATCATCGGCGGCACCGTCGTCTACCTCCGCGGCGGACGCATCGCCCGCCGGCACTGATCCCGCGGTCGAGCACCACGTCAACCAGGGCCCTCGCCTTCACCGGTGAGGGCCCTGCGCGTTGCTGCACATGGGTTCGTCCCGCGACGTTTCGGCCAAGGGGCTCGTTCTCCTCGTATGACTCTGCGTTCTCACGCGGGCATGGGACTCCTCATGACCGCATTCGCCTCCGCCGCCCTGGCCTCCCCCGCCGCCGCCGTCGAGGCCCCGGTGATCGTCCCGCTCCAGGGCCTCGAGCCGGTCCTGCCGATGGACGCGCCGACGGTGGCGACCGGCGTTCCCGTACCGATGCCCGGCGCGCCCACCGGCTTCCAGAAGGGCCTCGGCGCGCTCCCGGACCTCGCCCTGCCCAGCGTCCCGCTGACCGGCACCCTGCCGGAGACCGTCGTCGACGCGCCGCTGCCCGAGCTCCTCAAGGGCAGCGAGCCCGGCCACGCCCTGCTGAGCAGCCCGCACCGGGAGATGAAGGCGGCCACCCCGGGCGCCGTCGTCGGCAACCCGCTGGAGGCCCCCCGCGGCAACGGCCTCGAGGCCATTCCCGACCTGGCGGAACCTCAGGTCGGTCTGCTCACCCCGGTGCTCAGCGGCGCCCTCGACCCCCAGCTGGGTCTGGCGCCGGACGCGGGCTGACACGAGCCGCGTCCCCGTTCATTCGTACGACCGTTGACCGGGCGGGTGAAGACACGATTCTTCCCCGCCACCCCAAGGGATGTCGGTCGTTGCAAGAGAAGGCTTGTCGCATGGCCGCGGCCCGCGGGCCGAAGCCGTTCCGTCGTATCCGGCGGCGGACGGCATTCGGGTCGCGGGCCAATTTTCGGTTTTCCTTCCTCTCGTTCGGCCCAATGACCGTGACCCGGGACGGGGATCGGCGTTGAACGGAAGTGACGGCCGTGATTCCTGCGGTCGCTTTCCACGTCCAAGGAGTTCTTGATGTCTCGCATCGCGAAGGCTGCCGCTGTTCTCGCCGGCACGGGTGCCGTTGCCCTCAGCGGAGCCGGCCTGGCCGTCGCCGACTCGGGCGCCGAGGCCGTCGCCGCCCACTCTCCCGGTGTCGCCTCCGGCAATGTCGTCCAGGTTCCGGTCCACGTGCCGGTCAACCTCTGCGGCAACACCGTCAACGTCATCGGGCTGCTGAACCCGGCGTTCGGCAACACCTGCATCAACGCCGACGGTGGCCACGGCCACGACGACGGCGGTTACGGCGGCTGATCCCCCGCTTCACACGGATGTCCCCCCGGCCGTCGGCCGGGGGGACATCCGTGTGTGGGGCTCAGGCGTACCGGTAGATCCGGCTGTGGTCGAACATCGACGCCGGGGTCACGCCCCAGGGCGCCATCGGCTCGTGCCGGGCGGCGACCTTGCGGTACTGCGAGTCGCCCAGGGGCGGTGGTTCCGCCGGCAGATAGCCGGCGCCGGGGTTGCGCTGCTGCCAGCGCGACCAGACCAGGTCGACGAAGGAGTGGTGCAGCCAGAAGACCGGGTCGTTCACGGAGCCGCCGCCGAGCATCAGACCGCCGACCCAGCGGTGCACCCGGTTGTGCAGCCGGAACCGCTCGTTGCCCTGGCCCGGCGCCCAGCCCTCCAGGGCGTTGCGGAAGCCGGTCGAACTCGTCGAGTTCCAGGGAGCGGCGTCGTACACCCGCTCGCGCATCACCGCGTCCAGCTGGGCCGGGGTGGGGAGCGTGATCGGGTCGCGGGGGCGGCCGAAGTCCCTGGTCAGATAGCGGACGTCGGTCATCGACTGGGTGATCGTCCACCGTCCGGTGGCGTGCGCGAAGGGGCCCGTCATCACCTGGAGGTCGGCCCGGCGGCCGTTGCCGCCCATGAAGTCCTCGCGCCAGATCGAGGACGCCGGGGAGTTGTCCCGGGTCCAGTCCCAGTACGGGACGGAGACCGTCGGGTCGATCCGGCGCAGGGCCGTCTCGAACTCCAGCAGGAACTTGCGGTGCCAGGGCAGGAAGCTCGGGGTCATGTGGGCGATCCGGAGCCGGCCGCCCCCGTCGGCCGTGTAGTGGTCGATGTGGGTGCGGACGAAGCGGTCGTACTCGCCGGTGCGCTTGAGCTCCAGGACGGCGGCGACGAACGTGCGGCGCTCGGCGCCGGTCAGATCGCGCTGGTTCTTACGCGTGTACACCACGCGGGCTCCCTCCCGTCGGGTCGGTGGGGACGCCGTGGGCGCCCGCGAGCGGGGAGAGCCGGGCCGTGCCCAGCTCGTCCACGGCCGTGCGGGTGGCCGCCAGGGGCGTCGGACAGGACTCGTAGTGGTCGATCGGGGTGACCCAGCCGCCGTCGGCGCAGCGCATCAGATGCAGCGGACGGCCGTCGACGAGGGCGGTCGGCTCGCCGCCGGGGCCGGAGAAGCCCAGGAGGCGACGGCCCCGGTACATCTCGTCGAAGGCGTGCGGATCGCGGGCACCCCCCGATGCGGGTCGGGCCGATTCCGGTCGGCTCGCGACACGGCCGAGCGCACCGCCGGTGAAGGCGGTGACGGCCAGGGCGAACAGGGACCGCAGTGCGACGCGGCGCGGGACGATCATCAGTGATCTCCTGGTGGTCGGCTTATGCCCTCAGGGCACAACGATGAAAACCCGGGTTCGTTGCGGCGGATATGCCAGCGGCGTGAATGTCGGCCGTTCGAGTGAATTCGGCGCGGGGAAAGGGTGGTTGGAGCACTAGCATCCGTATTCATGACCACTTCCAACGTCGTTTCCTCGGCGCGCAGCGCCTCTCCGCTGGGAACTCTCACGGTGATTCCGTGGTCCAGCGAGCCCTCCGCCGAATCGGCGGGAACGCCGTTCCTGATGGCGTATTCGCTCGGCGACGGCCGGGACGGTCCCGAGGCCGGCCGGCAGGCGATGCGGGCGGCCCTGGAGTCGATGGGCCTCTCGGTCGGCGACCGGCTCTTCGACCTGGAGAAGGACGCGGGGATCAAGGCCTCGCTGCTCGTCGAGGCCGGTTCGGCCGTGCTCACGCTGCCCTTCCTGAAGGTGCAGTGCCCGGTGCCGGACGAGTGGCAGGCGGCCGCCCGCGAGCAGGGCAAGGTCTACTTCCTCTGCTCCGTGCGGCCCTGGGCCGAGGGCGTGCCCGGGGAGCCCGTCGAGGAGGAGAAGCTGAAGGCCTTCGTCTCGGACGAGGAGATGCTCGCCGACAGCGCCCACGTCCTGCTGCCGGTCCGCCGCATCCAGGGCTGACCGGGAAGGGGTCCGCGTCATGGCGACGGCGAACGTACGGGGCGGGGTGCCGGGGCAGCGGCAGGAGGAGGCCGAGCCCGAGACCGGTGGGCCGATCGGCGCGAGCCGGGCCCTCGGCTGGCTGCTGCTCGTCACCGGCGCGGCGGGCGTGCTCGCCGGCTGGGTGATCACGATCGACAAGTTCCTGCTCCTGGAGGACCCCGGATTCCAGCCCGGGTGCAGCCTGAACCCGGTCGTGTCCTGCGGCAACATCATGAAGAGCGAGCAGGCGGCGGTGTTCGGCTTCCCGAACCCGATGCTCGGACTCGTCACGTACGCCGTCGTCGTCGCCGTGGGTGCCGGGCTGCTCGCCGGGGCCCGCTACCGGGGTTGGTTCTGGCTCGGGCTCAACGCCGGGATGCTCTTCGGGGTCGGCTTCTGCACCTGGCTGATGTACCAGTCGCTGTACGAGATCAACTCGCTCTGCCTGTGGTGCTGCCTGGCTTGGGTCGCGACCATCGTCATGTTCTGGTACGTCACCGCGCACAACGTCCGGGAGCGGGTGCTGCCCGCCCCGGCGGGGCTGCGGACCTTCCTCGGCGAGTTCACCTTCGCCCTGCCCGTCCTGCACATCGGGATCATCGGGATGCTGATCCTGACCCGCTGGTGGGACTTCTGGACGAGCTGACGTGCGTCACCTCCCCTTCTGGTTCACCTGGCCGCGGGCCGCACTGACCGTGCTGCTCGCGGCCGTCGTCGTCCTGCTGTTCGTGCTGATGTCCGGGCGGACCGGGACGCGGACCGTGCCCGAGGCGGCGCCGGAGCCGCTGACGGGCGTCCCCTCGGGCTTCTTCACCGGCTCCGACGAGGCCGGGGTGCGGCGGATCGCCGAGGTGCAGGAGTGGCTCGGCGGCGGTTCGCTGACGGTCGGTCACACCTATCTGCCGGGCGACCGCTGGTCCAACATCGAGGGGCATCCGGCGCTCTTCGGGCCCTGGGCGCGCTGGAAGGCGGAGCGGCCGGGCCGTCTCTTCGTGCTGAACGTGCCGCTGCTCGACCGGAACGAGGCCGGGCTGCCGGACACGGAGGTGCGGGCCGGGCTGCGGCAGGGCGCCGGCGGTGCGTACGACGGGCACTTCAGGACCCTGGGGGAGCGGCTCGTCGAGCACGGGCTCGGCGACGCGGTCCTGGTGCTCGGCTGGGAGATGAACGGCACCACGTACAGCCATCGCTGCGGCCCGGACCCGACGGCCTGGAGGGCGTACTGGCGGCGGGTGGTGGGGGTGCTGCGGGAGGTGCCGGGGCAGCGGTTCCGCTTCGACTTCACGCCGAGCCGGGGTCTCGACGCGATTCCCTGGCCGCACTGCTACCCGGGCGACGACGTCGTCGACATCATCGGGATGGACGCCTACGACCAGCCGGCCGGGCTCTCCTTCGAGGAGCAGGTGGACGAGGAGTACGGGCTCGCGCACCATGTGCGGTTCGCGGCGGCGCACGGCAAGCCCGTCTCGTACCCGGAGTGGGGGCTCTTCAGGAACGGGGACAACCCGGCGTACGTACGGGGGATGCTGGACTGGTTCGCGGCGCACCGGCCCGTCTACCAGACCGTCACGGACTACTGCCCGCACGGGGTGTGGGAGTGCGCCGACAATCCGGAGTCGGCGCGGCTGGTCAGGGGTGCGCTGGGGGCGTCAGGCCGACGGTGAGGGCGTCAGGCCGGTCTTGAGGGTGTCGACCGTGCGGTTCAGGAGGGCGATCAGGTCGTCGGTGCGGCCGTGCTCGGCCCAGTACAGGGTCGCCTCGCGGAGCGCGCCGAGGGCGGCCGCCGTGAAGATCCGTACCTCCAGGTCGTCGGCGTCCCGGCCGGTGCGGTCGGCGATCGCGCGGGCCAGCCGGCGGCCCGTGGTGGCGGTGGTCTCGGTGAGCCGGGCGCGGACGGCGGGGATCTCCGCCATGAGCCGGGCGCGCAGCCGGGTCTCCTCGGGCTCCTCGTCGAGGGCGGCCCGGACGGCTTCGAGGACGACGGCCCGGAGCGATTCGAGCGGTTCCTCGGCGGCGGGCCGGGCGCGCAGCCGGGCTTCGAGGAGCTCGTCGTTCTCGTCGGTGAGGAGGATGTCCTCCCGGACCGGGAAGTAGCGGACGACGGTGGAGGGGGAGACCTCGGCGGCCGCGGCGATGCGATCGGTGGTGGTCGCGTCCCAGCCGTGCTCGGCGGCGAGCCGGTAGGTGGCCTTCCGGATCGCCGCGCGGGTCTTCGCCTTCTTGCGTTCGCGGAGGCTGGGGCGTTCGTTCATGACCTTCATCGTCCCAGGTCACGCGTGCTGGTACGCCACCAGGGAGATGCCGACGTAGTGGACGATGAAGGCCGCGAGGGTCAGCGAGTGGAAGACCTCGTGGAAGCCGAACCAGCGCGGGGAGGGGTTCGGTCGCTTGATGCCGTAGATGACGCCGCCCGCGCTGTAGAGCAGTCCGCCGACGATCACCAGGACGAGGACGGCGATGCCGCCGGCGCGCATGAAGTCGGGCAGGAAGAAGACGGCGGCCCAGCCCATCGCGATGTAGCAGGGCGTGTACAGCCAGCGAGGGGCGCCGACCCAGAAGACGCGGAAGGCGATGCCGGCGGCGGCCGCGGCCCAGACCGCCCACATGAGCGGCTTCGCGGTGGAGTCGGGGAGGAGCAGCAGGGTGAGCGGGGTGTAGGTGCCCGCGATGATCAGGAAGATGTTGGCGTGGTCGAGGCGCCGGAGCACGGCCTCGCCGCGCGGGCCCCAGTTGCCGCGGTGGTAGAGCGCGCTGATGCCGAAGAGCAGGCAGGCGGTGAGGACGTAGATCCCGCAGGCGATGCGCGCGCGGGGCGAGTCGGAGAGCGCGACGAGGGTGAGGCCCGCGACGATCACGGCGGGGAACATGCCCGCGTGCAGCCATCCTCTGAGCCGGGGCTTCGTCGGGAGCGACGCGGTGCGCTCGATCGGGGTCACTTCCGGCGTGGCTGCAGTCATGAGACGGAATCCTAGCTACGGCTCCGTAGGTACCGGATATGAGTGGCGATGCTCACGTGTGCACCCCCCTGGACATATGGGCGAATCCGTCGGATGATCAAATGAGTGCGGTCGGCACCGGATGAGCAGCTACGACGCATCCGGGTCGCAGCCCCCACGGGGCATACAGCGGAATACACCCCTCAACAAGGAGCAATCGTGGCGCGCGACAACGCGGCTCCCCTTCCCACCCAGCACCAGGAGCTCGTCTCCTGGGTGAACGAGATCGCCGAGATCACCCAGCCCGACAACATCGTCTGGTGCGACGGCTCCGAGGCCGAGTACGAGCGCCTGTGCGAGGAGCTCGTCGCCAAGGGGACCTTCAAGAAGCTCGACCCGGTCAAGCGCCCGAACTCGTACTACGCCGCCTCCGACCCGTCCGACGTCGCGCGCGTCGAGGACCGGACCTTCATCTGCTCCGAGAAGGAGGAGGACGCGGGCCCGACCAACCACTGGAAGGCCCCGGCGGAGATGAAGGACATCTTCGCGGGCGAGAAGGGCATATTCCGCGGCTCCATGCGCGGCCGCACCATGTACGTCGTGCCCTTCTGCATGGGCCCGGTCGGCTCCCCGCTCTCCGCCATCGGCGTCGAGATCACCGACTCCGCGTACGTCGCCGTCTCCATGCGCACCATGACCCGCATGGGACAGGCCGTCCTCGACGAACTCGGCACCGACGGCTTCTTCGTCAAGGCCGTCCACACCCTCGGCGCTCCGCTCGCCGAGGGCGAGGCCGACGTGCCGTGGCCCTGCAACTCCACCAAGTACATCTCGCACTTCCCGGAGACCCGAGAGATCTGGTCGTACGGCTCGGGCTACGGCGGCAACGCCCTGCTCGGCAAGAAGTGCTACGCGCTCCGCATCGCCTCCGTCATGGCCCGTGACGAGGGCTGGCTCGCCGAGCACATGCTGATCCTCAAGCTCACGCCGCCGCAGGGCGAGGCCAAGTACGTCGCCGCCGCCTTCCCGTCGGCCTGCGGCAAGACCAACCTCGCGATGCTGGAGCCCACGATCTCCGGCTGGACCGTCGAGACCATCGGCGACGACATCGCCTGGATGCGCTTCGGCGAGGACGGCCGCCTCTACGCGATCAACCCCGAGGCCGGCTTCTTCGGCGTCGCTCCCGGCACCGGCGAGCACACCAACGCCAACGCCATGAAGACCATGTGGGGCAACTCCGTCTTCACGAACGTCGCGCTCACCGACGACGGCGACGTGTGGTGGGAGGGCATGACCGAAGAGGCGCCCCAGCACCTCATCGACTGGAAGGGCAACGACTGGACGCCGGAGTCCGAGACGCCGGCCGCCCACCCGAACGCCCGCTTCACCGTCCCGGCCGGGCAGTGCCCGATCATCGCGCCGGAGTGGGAGGACCCGAAGGGCGTGCCGATCTCGGCGATCCTCTTCGGCGGCCGCCGCGCCTCCGCCGTCCCGCTGGTCACCGAGTCCTTCGACTGGCAGCACGGTGTCTTCCTCGGCGCGAACGTCGCCTCCGAGAAGACCGCCGCCGCCGAGGGCAAGGTCGGCGAGCTTCGCCGCGACCCCTTCGCCATGCTGCCGTTCTGCGGCTACAACATGGGCGACTACATGGCCCACTGGATCAAGGTCGGTCAGAACGCGGACGCCGCGAAGCTCCCGAAGATCTACTACGTGAACTGGTTCCGCAAGAACGACGCCGGCAAGTTCGTCTGGCCCGGCTTCGGCGAGAACAGCCGCGTCCTGAAGTGGATCGTCGAGCGCCTCGACGGCAAGGCCGAGGGCGTCGAGACCCCGATCGGCATCCTGCCGACCGCCGAGTCCCTCGACACCGACGGCCTGGACCTGCCGGCCGAGGACCTGGAGTTCCTCCTCAAGGTCGACCGTGACGTGTGGCGCGAAGAGGCCGCCCTCGTCCCGGACCACCTGAACACCTTCGGCGACCACACGCCGAAGGAACTGTGGGACGAGTACAACGCGCTCGTGGAGCGCCTCGGCTAGTCCCTCTCGAACTCGTGGTGGGCTGCCCCGAAACACCGCCCTGACCAGTGGGGTCACGACGGTCCATCACGACGCAACCGGCCCCCGGAGCCCCCTCAGGCTCCGGGGGCCGGCGCATGTCCTGACCTCAGTTGCCCCGCTCCTCCACATAGCGGGTGTGGACCTCCTGGCGGATCGCCTCCGCGTCCCGCAGGGCGGCCGCGATCGCCGTCATCTCCTCGTGCAGCGCGGCCAGCTGGCGTTCGAGGTGGCTCTCCGGGGGCTCGGCGCCCGGCGTGAACCGCGACCACCACCGCGTCCGTACGAAGGTGTCGACGGCCTCCGGGACGTCCTGGCGGACCGCGCGGGCCAGCACGTGGAGGTGCTCAGGATCGCTCACCCAGCCCGGTTCGAGGAGGGCCTCGACCAGGGTCTCGAGCGCGGTCACCTTCTCCCGGGTGTCCGGCGGCAGCTCCACCTCGGTGAGGTACGCGCGAAGGGTCGCGAAGTCGTCCCGCAGCGCGTCGAGTTGCTCGTCCGCGCTCGGGAAGTGCGGGGTGTCGGGGCGCTCCGGCGGCGCGATCAGCGCCCCCGCCGCGTACAGACCGCCGACGACCAGCGGCCACAGGCCGCCCGCCGCGCCGGTGAGGGTGATCCCGACGCCGGCCAGACCGCAGACGCTGCCGGTCAGGTTCTTGCGGGACTCGACGTACCCGAGCAGGCGGCTACTGGTACCCACGGATCTCCTCGAAGGCGCCGTCGAGCGAACCCTGGTGGGCGTCGAAGAGCTTTCCGCCGGTCAGGCTCGCGATGTGGTCGAGCTCGCCCCGGTCGGAGTCCCCGAAGAGGATCGGGAAGACCGGGGTGCGCTGCTGTTCGGCCGGGAGGGAGCGGTAGAAGCTGTCGAAGGCGGACGCCGGATCGCCGTCGGTGTTCTCCCCGTCCGTCATCAGGACGACCGAGGTGAAGGTGTCGCCCGGCGCCATACCGTTTCGGGGCTGCCCGAGGAACTTGTACGCCTCCTGGAGGCTGGAGTAGATCGCCGTGCCGCCGGAGGCCGAGAGCTTCCCCGCGTCGTCGCGGATCGCGTCGAGCGCCGCCTTCGGGGAGGCCGGGTCGACCGTGTGCGTACGGACCTCGTTCTGCTTCACCGCGGAGCCGAAGGGCATCAGGGTGACCTCCTCCCGGTCCCGGAAGTCACCGGTCAGCTCGACGAGCGCCGACTTCAGCCGGTCGAGCCGCTCGCCGCGCATGGAGCCCGAGGTGTCCAGCACGTACACCGTGCGGGAGGGCCTGCGCAGCGTGTTGTCGTACGCGTCGAGCAGATCGTCGGCGACCGCCCGGCTGCCCGGGAACGGCAGCTCGCGGCGCGCGTCACGGGCGAGCGCCGGAGCCGGGCGGACCCCGGCGACCACCGGGCGGCGCAGGGTCGTCTCCGTGATCCTCCGCTGGGCGTCCGGGGTGCGCAGCCAGGTGGTGAGCCGGTTCGCCGCCTCCTTCGCCTCGGGCCGGGCCGCGGTGAGCAGGGTCAGCGGGTAGTCGGCGGTCACGACACCGTCGGACGGCCGGATCACGGTCAGCTTCTCGGGCGCGGACAGCAGCACGGACTCGTAGTTCACCAGCGCGTCGACGTCGGTGCGGCGGGCGTAGGCGGTGGCGAGCCAGCCCGAGGAGCCCGAGGTCAGCTTCTGGCCGGTGAAGAACTCCTTGAGCTTCGGGGTGGCCTTGGTGACGTCCTGCTCGGTGAGGGCCGACTGCGCGCCGGACAGGCCGGAGGCGACCGAGACGAGCGCGGAGAAACCCGAGTTGGAGCGCTTCGGGTCCGTCATGCCGTACGTCAGCTTCCAGTCGGCGACCGCCCGGTGCAGCTGCGACCAGGTCACCTTCGCCGGGTCCCAGCCGAGCCGGGCGACGGCCGCGGGCCGCACGCCGAGCGCCACCGGCGAGGTCATGATCGGCGTCTCGTTGGTGATCTTCTTCGCGGTGTCGGGACGGAGCCGGAGGTAGTCGTTGGACGAGAGCCAGACCGCGTCGTACGCCTTGTCGGCCTCGCCGGAGGCGATGCGCTGGACGGCGTCCAGAGTGCCGGCGTACGTGGGCCGGACGGTGATGCCGGTCGCCTTGCCGGCCTCGTCGAGGACCGGGGCCATGTCGGCCAGCTCGGAGGAGGCGAGGACCCGCAGGGTGCCGGCCTTGAACTCCGTGTTCTGCGCCTCGGGGCGGTCGTCGCCGCCGCCGGAGCAGGCGGTGGCGAGGAGCGCGAGCGCGAGGGCCGCGATCGTACGGGTGGGGACGCGGGTTCTCATGCGGGGCCGCCCTCCAGGGAGCCGGTGCGGTGGCTGCGCTCCAAGTGGGCGCTCGCCTCCTGGAGTTCGGCCGACAGCGACGCGACCGTCGCCGCCATCGACTCCGTCGCCCGCACCTTGTACGTGTCGATCGCGTCGAGCGTCCGGTAGATCTGCTGGAAGGCGGTACGGAGCGTCTCCGCGCCCACCGCGGGGTCCGCCGCCAGGGCCTGGATGTCCCCGGCCTGCCGCTCCAGCATCTCCGCGTTGCCCCGGACGATGTCCTCGGTCGTCGAGCGCAGCGCGATCACCTGCTCGGTGACCTTCCGCTGGTTCTCCAGCGCGGAGGCGAGCATCACCGCGATCCGCAGCGCCGACAGGGTCGTCGTCGCCGCCCGGTCCACGCCCTTGATCAGCTCGTCGTTGTTCCGGCGGACCACGTCCATCGCCAGATAGCCCTGGGCGCAGACGGCGAGCTGGGTCAGCAGGTCCTGGTGCTTCTGCCGGACCGGGAAGAGGACGTCGGCGCGGAGCGCGTCCGCCTGCGCCGGGTCGGCGGTGAGCGCGATGCGCTCCTCGACGGCCGCGTCGAGGGCGTCGGTGAGCACCGCGTACTCCTGGAGCTTGCCCATGGTCTCCCACAGCCGGGCCCGCTCGGTCTGCAACGCGGCGTTGTCGCGGCTCAGTTCGTCCTGGCCACTGCGCAGCGAGCCGACGATCCGGTTCAGAGTGGCCTGCGAGGAGGCGTACTTGGCGACATGGTCGCGCAGCTTGTTCCCGCCGGGCAGCTTCGAGAGGAGGCCCTTGAAGCCCTTGGCGGGGGTGTCCCGGGGGTCCAGGTCCTCGACCGTGCGCCGCAGTTCGACGAGGGAGGAGCCGACCCGGGTCTGCGCGTCGCCGCCGCCCGCGCCCTCGCCGAGGGAGCGGATCGTGCGGTCGAGCATCCGGTTCGACTGCTGGGCGGCGGTGCGGATCTCGCCCGCGCCGAGCGCCGCGATCTCGTTGATGCGGCCGGTGAACTCGGGGGAGCGCGGGTCGAGTCCGGACAGCGAGCCGACGTACTCGACGGCCCGGCGGGACATCTCGGTGCGGACCGACTCGTCCAGCGGCACCAGGCCGGAGGCCTGCTCGGCGCGGACGGCGGGCACGGGCTCGGGCGGGGTCAGGACGAGCGGGGCGTCCTGCCCGGGCGGTGTCAGGGCCATCGTCCTTCTCGGATCCTCGGGCGTGGTCATGCGGTGTCCCCCTGGTCGCGGGCCCGCAGCGCCATCTCGTGCAGCACCTTGCTGGTGGGCACGGGCGCCTGGCGGACTCCGGTCAGCGTCTGGTTGAGGTAGGCGGTGTGGCCGCCGGTCGCGGCGGTGAACTCGCTCGCCGCGCCCTGCGGCCGGAAGCCGTGGCGGACCGCGAGCTTGCGCAACTCGGGGTCGGTGGCGAGGAGTTCACCGAGCGCGCGGCCCGTCTCGGTGAGCGGTACGAGGGTGTGGTCGCTGTTGACGGTGGTGTCCGGGTAGAGGACGACGAGGTCGCCCATGGGGCGCCCGGCGAGCAGCTGGGCGGCGACCTGCGACTCGTACACGAGGACGAGCGGGTTGCCGACGCCGCTGACGAAGTCCCGGAACGGCGCGTCCGAGCCGGACTGCTGGGCGCCCTGCACCTGCACCAGCTTGCGCATGAGCGGGGCCGTGCGGTCGACGGCGGCCTTGTTCCCGGCGACCCGCCCGCCGTCGGCGACATAGCTCGCGGCGGCGAGGTAGAGGGCGCCGGAGTTGGAGGCGACCGGGTCGGTGGAGGTGATGAAGAGGGTGCCGCTCAGTTCGGCGTGCCCGTCGGAGCCCTTGAGCTGCTGCCAGGTCCGGTCGGCGCGGGCCGCCGCGAGGTAGGCGTCCATCTTCAGGGTGCCGCTCGTCCCGCGCGGGCCGAGGGTCGCCAGGCCGTTGCCGGCGAGGACCTGTGCGGCGGCGCTGTGCGCGACGACGACCAGCGGCGAGTAGAAGGGCCGCAGCGGCGCGGAGGCCGCCTTGTCCTTCGTCTTCCGCTGCGCCTTGGCGCGGATCTCGTCGGCCGGGCCCTTGGAGGACGGGAAGGCGAAGTCGTAGCCGTCGAGCGGCAGTTCCTCCATGTCCCAGGACCCGGAGGTCTCGGTGGCCACGGTGAAGCCCTTGGCGGACAAGGCCTTCACCACCTGTGGATCGGCGAAGAACTCGGCCTTCTCCGATCCGATGACTCCTCGCACGGTCTTCGTTGCCGTGCCTGTGTCCTTGTCGCCGCCCGTCACGAGGACGGCGGCCACGCCGCCGAGGAGCAGGACGGCCAGGACGATTCCCAGGATGCGTCTCACGCGGGCAGCGTGCTCGCGGAAACCCACATTCCAGGGCGAGTTGGGTGTACGGGGGGTGAAGGAGCGATCCCGGTACCGAACCGGAGCGCGGGCTGCCGTATCCCGGCTGTTCGGGGTTCCTTCGGGTGCCGGATTGGTGGGCGCCCGGGCCGCGCGGTTCGTGCCGCGCGGCCCGGGGCCGTCAGGGGGCGGCGACCAGGGTGGGGTCCCCGGCCAGCGCCGCGGTGTGCGCGTCCATGCGCCCGGCGGCGAGGATCGCGGCGGCCGTGTCGGCCCGGGAGGCGGCGACGACCAGGGCGCGGCCCGCGAGGGCGTGCGCCTTGCGGTGCAGGTCCTGCGCGGGCGATCCGCTCAGTCCCGCGTGCCGCGCGGGCGGTGCGCCGCGCAGCCGCGCCACCTGCCGGGCGATGAGCTCGCCGGCCTCCGTGTCGCCCAGCTCGTCGGTGACGGCGAGCAGGGCGGCGAGGTGTCCTGCGAGCTGGATGTCCAGCTCCTCCTCGCGGGAGCGGTGGGGGTACGCGCCCTGGGCGTCGTCGGCCATCCGGTGGACCGACTTGGTGCGGATCGGTTCGTACATGGGGATGGCCTCCTGAGGTGCTCTGGAGCCATCCTAGCTTAGATTCGGTCTAAAGTTGAGTGGTGTCCGGGGTGGTGGGCCAGGGAGGGTCGGACAGCCCCTACGGCTGGCTGTAGCCGTCCAGGAAGCGCCCGATCCGCGTCACCGCGTCCGCCAGGTCCGCGGCCGCCGGCAGCGTCACGATCCGGAAGTGGTCCGGCTCGTGCCAGTTGAAGCCCGTCCCGTGCACGACCATGATCTTCTCGGCCCGCAGCAGGTCCAGGACCATCTGCCGGTCGTCCTTGATCTTGTAGACGTTCGGATCGAGACGCGGGAACAGGTACAGCGCGCCCTTCGGCTTCACGCACGTCACGCCCGGGATCTGCGTGAGCAGCTCGTACGCCGTGTCCCGCTGCTCGAGCAGCCGCCCGCCCGGCAGCACCAGGTCCTCGATCGACTGCCGGCCCTGGAGTGCCGCGGCCACCGCGTGCTGCGCCGGCATGTTCGCGCACAGGCGCATGTTGGCGAGGATCGTGAGGCCCTCGATGTACGAGGACGCGTGGTGCTTCGGACCGCAGACCGCGAGCCAGCCGGAGCGGAAACCGGCCACCCGGTAGTTCTTGCTCATCCCGTTGAAGGTGAGGACCAGGAGGTCGGGGGCGATCGCGGCGGTCGGGGTGTGCGTCGTGCCGTCGTAGAGGATCTTGTCGTAGATCTCGTCCGAGCAGACCACCAGGCTGTGTCGGCGGGCGATCTCCGTCAGCGAGCGGAGCATCTCGTCGTCGTAGACGGCGCCCGTCGGGTTGTTCGGGTTGATGATCACGATCGCCTTGGTGCGGTCGGTGATCTTCCGCTCGATGTCCGCGAGGTCCGGCATCCAGTCCGACTGCTCGTCGCAGCGGTAGTGCACGGCCGTACCGCCCGCGAGCGAGACCGAGGCCGTCCACAGCGGATAGTCCGGGGCCGGCACGAGGACCTCGTCGCCGTCGTCGAGCAGCGCCTGCATCGACATCTGGATCAGCTCCGAGACGCCGTTGCCGAGGTAGATGTCCTCGACGGAGAGCGGGATGCCCTTCGTCTCGTAGTGGCTCATCACCGCCCGGCGGGCCGAGAGCAGCCCCTTCGCGTCCCCGTAGCCGTGCGCCTCGGAGAGGTTGCGGAGCACGTCCTCCAGGATGGCGGGCGGACACTCGAAGCCGAAGGCGGCCGGATTGCCCGTGTTCAGCTTGAGGATGCGATGACCCGCAGCCTCCAGCCGCATCGCCTCTTCGAGCACCGGACCCCGGATTTCGTAACAGACGTTGGCGAGCTTCGTGGACTGGATCACCTGCATGACGAGAGCTTACGGCGAGGGCGGGCGCGATGCGGCGTGTTTTGGGACACGTCGGACAGCGGGGCGTGGCGGGGCCGTGCCGACGGGGCTGTCCGGAATGTGTGTGGACTCGCACTGTCTTTACGTGCTCTCTACAATGCGCGCCCATGAGCCACCAGGACAACAGCGTCTTCGTCGACGCCTCGGGGCGACGCGGCCGCACGGTGCGGTGGGCGGCGGCCGGAGTCGGCGTCGCCTGCCTCGGCTTCCTCGCCGTCGTCATCGCCGGATCCTTCGGCGCCGGACCGGCGGGAGGCCCGCTGCCCTGGGCGGACGACGAGAAGCCGGACGCGCCCGCGCTCATCCAGCCGGACGCCACGGCGTCCGGGGACTCCGACTCCGACGGCACGTCGAAGCGCCCGGCGACGCCGCGCGCCGGCGACGGGGCCGCCTCCACGGACCCGGCCACCCCCGGCGCGGAGAGCACGACCCAGACGCCGTCGCCCACCGCCACGACCGCCGCCCCCGCCACGACGGACCCCGCCCCGACGGCGACCACGACCGCCAAGCCGGGCAAGGCCGGCCAGGCGCCGGGCGCGACGAAGCGCCCGAAGTGACGAGCGACCGGCGCGGAGCGGGAGACCACGGGTACGAGTACGGTCACGCGGGTCCGCACGGGGAGGGGCAGGGGTACGGATACGTGCCCGGGGCCCCGGAGCCGTACGGGTACGAGGGGGGCGAGACGTTCGCGGCCCCGGGGCAGGAGCCGCAGCCGTACGCGGAGCACGGTCCGTACCCGACGTACCCCTCGTACCCGGAGCAGACGCCGTACGTCCGGCAGACCCCGTACGGCGAGGAGTCGCCGCAGGGCGGGCACGCGCCGTACGGCTCGTACCCCTCGCCCGCGGAGGGGAGCCCGTACCCCTCTCCCGCGGAGGGGAGCCCGTACTCCTCGCACGCCGAGCAGAGCCCGTACTCCTCGCACCCTTCGCACCTGGAGCAGAGCCCGTACGCCGAGCACAGCCCGCCGGTCGAGCGCGCCCCGTACCGGGAGGACATCCCGTACGACGCTCCCGCCAGGCCCGCCCCGCCCGCCGCCCCCCGCACGCGGCACGCGCTGCGGCGTGACCCGCGGGCGCACTGGGCCATGCTCTGCCTGATCCTCCTCGTCGCCGCCACCGCGCTCGTCTTCGCCGGCTACAGCCGCCACGAGATAGCCGCCACCGGCGCCCCGCCTGCGTCCTGCCCGACCACCCCCGCGAGCCGCGGCGAAGGCCCCGTCGTCCAGGTGGACCAGAACGGCATCGTCCGCAGCGCCACCCCGCCCGACGGCACCGTCGCCCTCACCTACGACGGCGGGCCCTCCCCGGAGTGGACCCCGCGCCTGCTCGACGTCCTCGCCGCACACCACGCGAAGGCGACCTTCTTCCTGACCGGCGCCGAGGCCGCCGCCCACCCCGACCTCGTCCGCCGCATCGTCACCGACGGCCACGAGCTCGGCTCGCACACGTACACCGACGTCGACCTCGCCCAGGTCTCGGACACCCGCGCCGACCTGGAGCTCTCCTTCACCCAGAACGCGCTCGGCGCGAGCACCGGCCTCGGCACCCGTCTGCTGCGGCTGCCCCACACCACCGGGCTCGCCACGTACTGCGAGGACCAGTGGGAGGCCGGGCGCCGGGTCGCGAAGGCCGGCTACGTCCTGGTCGCCGCCGACGGGAAGTCCGTCCTCCAGCTCACCGGCTCCCCGCAGGCCGCCGAGGAGACCGAGAAGCTCCTCGCCCGCCCCGGCGGCAGCACCCGGTACACCTCCGTCGGCCAGGCCCTCGGCCTCACCGAGACCACCTACCACGTCTCGACGCTCGCCGAATGGAAGGGCGCCGCCTTCGTCCAGGCCCAGAACGCGTCCCGGGCCTTCGCCGACGCCATGACCTGGCTGCTCGTCGCCGCCGGCGTCATCACCGCCGTCCGGCTCGCCCTCCTGATCGGCGTCGCCCGCCTCCACGTCCGCCGCACCCGGGCCAAGCGCCGCCGCGGCGCACCCCGGCTGCCTCCCGTGACCGAGCCCGTCTCGATCCTCGTGCCCGCCTACAACGAGGAGGCCGGGATCGAGGCGACCGTCCGCTCCCTGCTCGCCTCCACGCACCAGGACATCCAGGTCGTCGTCATCGACGACGGCTCCTCCGACCGCACCTTCGAGATCGCCGAGTCCATCGACGACCCGCGGGTGATGGTGGTGCGCCAGCCCAACGCGGGCAAGGCCGCCGCCCTCAACACCGGCCTCGCCTGGGCCCACCACGACCTCGTCGTGATGATCGACGGCGACACCGTCTTCGAGCCCGACGCCGTCCGCCGCCTGATCCAGCCGCTCGCCGACCCCCGCGTCGGCGCGGTCAGCGGCAACACCAAGGTCGGCAACCGGCAGGGCGTCCTCGGCCGGTGGCAGCACCTGGAGTACGTGATCGGCTTCAACCTCGACCGGCGCATGTACGACGTCCTGGAGTGCATGCCCACCGTCCCCGGCGCCATCGGCGCCTTCCGCCGGGGCGCGCTCGCGGGCGTCGGCGGGGTCAGCGAGGACACCCTCGCCGAGGACACCGACCTCACGATGGCGCTCTGCCGGGCCGGCTGGCGCGTCGTGTACGAGGAGTCGGCGATCGCCTGGACGGAGGCCCCGTCCACCGTCCGCCAGCTCTGGAAGCAGCGCTACCGCTGGTGCTACGGCACCCTCCAGGCCATGTGGAAGCACCGCAGGGCGGTCGTCGAGGGCGGCCAGTCCGGCAAGCTCGGCCGCCGCGGCCTCCTCTACCTGCTGCTCTTCCAGACCGTGCTGCCGCTGCTCGCCCCGCTCGTCGACGTCTTCGCCGTCTACGGACTGCTCTTCCAGGACCCCGGGCAGGCCCTCGGCGTCTGGCTCGGCTTCACCGCCGTCCAGGTCGGCACGGCCGTGTACGCGCTCCGCCTGGACCGCGAGCGGTTCGAGCCGATCTGGACGCTGCCGCTGCAGATCGTCGTCTACCGCCAGCTCATGTACCTGGTCGTCGTCCAGTCCGTCGTCACCGCACTCCTCGGCAGCCGGCTCCGCTGGCACCGCATGCAGCGCACCGGCACCGCGACCGAGACCCTGGACCGTACCGCCGCCGTGGGGCAGTCCACGGCGGGGTAGGTTGGCACGTCATGTGGGTTTTCAGTGCGTCCGGATGCCGATGGCTCGGTGCGGGCGGGTCGCTCGCCGTCGCCGTCGGCGGGTACGCGGCCGGCACCCTTCCGGTCCTCGGCGGCGGGCCCCTGTGGGAGCCGCGCGGCTCCGCGGTCGCGGTGGGCGGCGCGGTCCTGGCGACCCTCGGCCTGACCCTGCTCGTCGCCGCCTGGTGGCGTTACGGCGTCCTCCTCGCCCGCGGCCTGCGGGACGGGGTCCTCGCGACCCTCGCCTGCTGGACCGCGCCGCTGCTCCTCGCCCCGCCGCTGCACAGCGCCGACGTCTACAGCTACATCGCCCAGGGCGCGATGGTCCTCGAAGGCCACGACGTGTACGGGGCCGGGCCCGCCGTCCTCGGCCCCGGCGACCTCGGGGCGGACGCGGCGGCGAGCGTCGGCGGGAACTGGACCCACACCCCCGCCCCGTACGGACCCGCCTTCCTGCTCCTCGCCGCGGGGGTCGTGAAGCTGACCGGCGGGGCGGTCGTGCCCTCCGTCCTCGGCCTGCGGCTCGTCGCCCTCGGCGCGCTCGCCCTGATCGTCTGGGCCGTACGCGGGCTCGGCGGTGGCGGCGGCGGTCGGGACGGGGCGCTCTGGCTGGCCGCCCTCAACCCGCTGCTCCTCGTCCACGTCGTCGGCGGCATGCACAACGACGGCCTGATGATCGGCCTCATGTTCGGCGGCGTCCTGCTCGCCACGCGCGGCCGGTGGGTGCTCGGCAGCGTCCTCGTCGGCCTCGCGATGATGGTCAAGTCGCCGGCGGCGGTCGCGCTCCTCTTCATCGGCGTGCTCCTCGCGCGCGGTGGCGGCGTACGGGGGCTGGTGAAGGGCCTCGTCCTGCCGGGGGCCGTCGCGGGCGCCGTGGCCGCCGGGGCGTCGGTCCTCGCGGGGACCGGGTTCGGGTGGCTGCGGACCCAGAGCGTCGCCGCGGCCATCCACACGCCGCTGTCCCTGACGAGCGACCTCGGCCTCGGGCTCGGGCTGCTCCTCGGGGGCGAGGCGGAGCCCGTGAAGGGGATCGTGCAGAAGCTGGGGCTGCTGCTCGCTGTCGGGGTCATTGCGGCGCTCGCCTGGCGGGCCTACCGGGGGCGTCTCGACCCCGTCCTCGGGCTCGGGCTCTCGCTGGTCGCGCTCGTGGCGCTGTCGCCGATGGTGCAGCCGTGGTACGTGCTGTGGGGGACGGTTGTTGTTGCGGGTGTCGCGTGGCGGAGTCGGGCCGGGCAGGTGTTGGCGGTCGTGACCGCCGCGTTCGTCTACGAGACGCAGCCGTCGGGGCACACGCCCTGGTACGGGTTCGTGCTGGCGGGGCTCGTACTGGTCGTCGGGCTGGTCTGGGTGCGGCGGGAGCCGTGGGTCCTCGGAGCCGGCGGTCTTGCCGAAGGTACCGTTCCGCCCCAGCGCACGGGCGGTCCACGGCCGGTGGTGGTCCGCGACTCAGCGGGCCTGCGTCCGCCGGATTGACCGGCCCGCGAGGGTGTCCGTTCTCCTCCCGTCCTCCATGACGAACTTTCCGTCGATCAGGACGTGCGGGATGCCCACCGGCAGGGTGCGTGGGTGTTCGTACGTCGCGCCCGGGGCGATCGTCGTCGGGTCGAAGAGGACCAGGTCCGCCACGTAGCCCTCCCGGACCAGGCCCCGGTCCGGGAGGCGGAGGCGGGCCGCCGGGCGGGAGGTCAGGTGGGCGACGCACTCCTCCAGGGAGAGGACGCCCAGCTCGCGCACGTACCGCCCCAGGTACTGCGGGAACGTGCCGTACGCGCGCGGGTGCGGCTTGAGGCCCTGGAGGATGCCGTCCGAGCCGCCCGTGTGCACCCGGTGGCGCATGATCGACCGGACGTTCTCCTCGTGACCCACGTGCTGGAGGATCGTCGTGCCGAGGCGGTCCTCCAGGAGGAGCCGGCGGGCGGTGGGCCAGCCGTCGACGCGGCGCCCCACGTGCTCCGTCAGGGCGGGCGCGGTGACTCCCGAGATCTCGATCGTCGCCCAGTCGACCGGCACCCCGTGGCAGCCGTCCGAGCCGAGCTCCTCCAGGTGGCGCCGGATCCGTTCCGCCGTCGCGTCGTCGCGGAGCCGGGCCAGGGCCGCTTCCGGGCCGCCCTCGCTCGCCCAGCTCGGGAGCAGCGCGAGCAGGGTCGTACTGCCCGGGGTGTACGGGTACGTGTCGAGGCTGATGTCGGCGCCCGCGTCGAGGGCCGCGTCGAGGAGGGCCAGGAGCTCCGGGGCCCTGCCCTCGTTCACGCCGAAGTTCATGGTGGCGTGGGCCAGGTGCAGGGCGCAGCCCGCCTCCCGGGTGAGCGCCACCATCTCCTCGTACGCGCGCAGCGCCCCCGCCCCGTACGAGCGGTGGTGCGGGCAGTAGTAGCCGCCGTACTCCGCGACGACCCGGCACAGCTCGGTGAGCTCGGCGTCCGGGGCGTACATGCCGGGGGTGTAGGTGAGGCCGGAGGACATGCCGACCGCGCCCTGTTCCAGGCCCTCGGCGACGAGCCGCCGCATGCGGTCGAGCTCGGGCGCCGTCGCCGGGCGGTCCTCCCAGCCCATCGCGTACATGCGGACCGTGCCCTGGGGGATCAGGTACGCGGCGTTGACCGCGATCCCCCGGTCGAGCCGGTCCAGGTACTCGCCGACCGTGCGCCAGTCGAGGTCGATGGTCGTGTCCCCGGGCGCACCGCCGTTCCAGCCGGTGATCGCCCGGCGGACCTCGTCGAGCGTGCGGTCGTCGACGGGGGCGTACGACAGGCCGTCCTGGCCCAGGACCTCCAGGGTCACGCCCTGCGCGGCCTTCGCGCTGTGGTCCGGGTCGCGGAGCAGCGCGAGGTCGCTGTGGGCGTGCATGTCGATGAAACCGGGGGAGAGGACGAGGCCCTCGGCGTCCAGGACGCGGCGGGCGGTCGGCCGCTGGCAGCCGGCCGCCGCGGCCTCCTTGACGATCGAGACGATCCGGCCGCCCTCGATGCCGACGTCGGCCCGGTAGGAGTCGCCGCCGCTGCCGTCGACGACCTCCGCGTCACGGAAGACGAGATCCATCACCCCGGCCCTCCCTCGCTCCTAGAAGAACGTGCGGATGTGGTCGACCACCGTGCCGTCCGCCTCGACGAGCGGGATCAGCTGCCACTTGTCGAAGATCGTGCAGGGGTGGGACAGGCCCATCCCCACCCAGTCGCCGACCTCCAGGTCCGCGCCCGGTTCGGTGGCGAGCCAGGCGTGCTGGTCGGAGAGGCCCGTGACGGTGATGCCCTCCGCGGGGCGGATCTCCCCCGTGCGCGCGTCGCGGACGATCTGCGCCTCGGGGAGGTGCAGATCGTGGGCGGCATCGCGCTTGCCGGCGTTGGTGAAGGCCTGCCCGTCCGTGGGGCGGGACACGACCTGCGACCAGAGCCGGAACGCGGGCTGGAGCGCGCCCTCCTCGGGGATCCGGTTGAAAGGGGTGCGGTTGCGGTACTGGCCGTCGTCGTGGGAGACGTACGCGCCGGAGCGCAGCAGCTTCAGGACCGGGAGGGAGAAGTCGGGGATCTCCGCGAAGACCTCGGCGACCGTGTCGAACCACTCGCTGCCGCCCGCGCTCACGACGATCTCGCCGATCGCCGGGTCGAAGCGGTCGGCCTTGTCGAAGTCGGCGGCGAGCCCGACGAGGCGGTGCAGCCACTCCCGCACGCTGTCGGCGTCGGCGCCGGGCATCGTGCCCTCGTACCCGGCGACGCCGACGAGCCGCAGGGTGGGGGCGGCCGCGACGGCGTCGGCGACGGCCGCGCACTCCGCCTCGGTCCGTACGCCCGTCCGCCCGGTCGCGCCGGCGGCCAGCTCGACGACGACGTCGACGGGGCGGGCCGCGCCGGCTGCCCGCAGGGCCTCGTCCATCAGCTCGACGCCGCGCACGGAGTCGACGTAGCAGATGAGCTGGAAGGCGGGGTCGGCGTCGAGTTCGGCGGCGAGCCAGCGCAGCGCGACCGGGTCGACGACCTCGTTGGCCAGGAAGATACGGGCGATGCCGTGGGCGCGGTAGACGCGGGCCTGGTGGGGGACTGCGGCGGTGATGCCCCAGGCGCCGTGCTCCAGCTGCCGGTCGAAGAGCTGGGGGGCCATGGAGGTCTTGCCGTGCGGGGCGAAGGCCAGGCCGTGGCGCTCGGCGTAGGTCTCCAGGAGGCGGAGGTTGTGCTCGACGGACTCGGCGGAGAGGGCGAGGACCGGGGTCGTGTAGCCGCCGGTGAAGAGGTTGCGCCGCTGGGCGGAGAGCTCGCCGACGGTCAGGCCCTCGGCGTCCGGGGGCAGGGCCTTGAAGCGGTGGTCGACGCGCTCGTTCGCCAGGTCGGGCGTGCGCGGCATGAGGCCTCCTCGTCGTGGGCGTTGCGTCGTGTGCAACACTCGTTGCGCATGGTGCTGATGGCTGTCTAACATCCGGGCCGAGGCCGGGTCAATGAACCCGTACGAGTCCGAGGGAGCCCGAGAGTGAGCGGACCCGCGCGCGTGTCGGCGACCCCGGACGTCGTCTGTCTCGGCGAGTCCATGGTGACCTTCCTGCCCACCCGGCCGGGCCGCCTCGCCGACGTCCCCTCCTTCACCCGCGCGATCGGCGGCGCCGAGTCGAACGTCGCCTGCGCGCTGGCCGCCGCCGGGCACCGGGTGCGGTGGGTCGGGCGCGTCGGGCGGGACGGCTTCGGCGACCACCTCGTCGAGACGATCGCGGGGTACGGGGTCGACGTCGGCGCGGTGGGCCGCGACCCGCACCGTCCGACGGGCGCCTACTTCCGTACGGACGAGGACCGGGCGAGCGAGGCGCACGAGGTCGTCTACTACCGGGCCGGGTCGGCCGCCTCCGCGATGTCGCCCGCGACCGTCCCGTACGCCTCCGTCGCCGACGCGCGGATCCTCCACCTCACCGGCATCACGGCGGCGCTCTCCTCGGACTGCCTGGCCCTGATGCGCGAGCTCACGGCCCCGCGGCCCGGTCGGCCGCTGGTCTCGTTCGACGTGAACCACCGGGCGGGGCTGTGGCGCTCCGGCCGCGCGCCCGGGGTGCTGCTCGAACTGGCGCGGCGGGCGGATGTGGTGTTCGTGGGCGCGGACGAGGCGGAGGTGCTGTGGGGTGTGGCGGACCCGGCCGGGGTCCGTGCGGTGCTGCCGGAGCCGGCGGTGCTGGTGGTGAAGGGGGGTGGGGCGGGGGCGGTGGCGTTCGAGCGCTGCGCGGCCTCTTTCCCCACCCCTCCCCCTACGCCTGGCGGCGTGGGGGGACCCCCACTTCCCGAACTGGGGGCAAGCCCCCAGCCCCCCGTACGGCCTTCGGCCGTGCCCTCAAACGCCGGGCGTGCTGGAAATCCAGCCCCGCCGGCGTTTGAGGCGCGGGGGTCCGGGGGCGGAGCCCCTGGTTACGGGAAGGGGCGGGGTGGGGGAGAAGCCCCGCGCACCGACACCGTCACCCCCGCCCCCTCCCCCCGCGTCACCGTCGTCTCCCCCGTCGGGGCCGGGGACGCCTTCGTCGCCGGGTTTCTGTCCGGGACCCTCCGCGGGCTCGGCATGGGCGCGCGGCTGCGCCACGGGCATCTCGCCGCCGCCGCCGCGCTCACCGTGCCCGGGGACTTCGCCGCGCCGCCCCGCAGGGAGCACGCCGACCGGCTGGCAGCGCTCGACGACGCCGCCTGGGGCACACTTCACCTCGGCCCCGGCTGGACGGGGGACGACCAGGAGGTACGTACGCCATGAGCCAGACCGTCGACCGGGCGCTCAGCATCCTGCCGCTGCTCGCCCAGGGACCCGCCGATCTCGGGCAGGTCGCCGAGCGGCTCGGCGTGCACAAGTCCACCGCCCTGCGGCTGCTGCGCACGCTCCACGAGCACGGGCTCGTCCACCGGCAGCAGGACCAGCGCTACCGCCTCGGCGCCCGCCTCTTCGCGCTCGCGCAGGAGGCCGTCGAGAACCTCGACGTCCGCGAGATCGCGCACCCCTACCTCATCGAACTCAACGAGCGGATCGGGCACACGATCCACCTCGCGGTGTACGAGGAGGGCGAGGTCGTCTACATCGACAAGGTCGAGTCCCGCTACCCGGTCCGCATGTACTCGCGCATCGGCAAGCCCGTCGCGATCACCGTCGCCGCCGTCGCCAAGCTGCTCCTCGCCGACCTGCCCGAGCCGGAGCGCCGCGCGGTCGCCGCGAAGCTCGACTACCCCCCGTACACGCCCCGTTCGACGCCGAACGCCGCCGCCTTCCTCAAGGAGCTGGCGACCGTACGCGAACAGGGCTGGGCCACCGACCTCGGCGGCCACGAGGAGTCCATCAACTGCGTCGGCGCGCCCATCCGGGGGGCCGACGGGCGGGTCGTGGCCGCGATGTCGGTCTCGGCGCCCAACGTGGTCGTCACGGCCGAGGAACTCCTCACCCTCCTCCCGCAGGTGCGCAGCACCGCGGACGCCATCAGCCGCGAGTACTCCGGCAAGCCTGCTACGAAGGACACCCCATGACCGAGAAGACCGCTCTCACCCCCGCCACCCACACCGCCCCGCCGGCGAAGTTCTCGCACGGCGTCCGGAAGGGCAACATCCTCCAGGTCGCCGGCCAGGTCGGTTTCCTGCCCGCCGTCGAGGGCCAGGCCCCGACGGTCGCGGGCCCGACCCTGCGCGAGCAGACCCTGCAGACCTTCGCCAACGTCAAGGCGATCCTGGAGGAGGGTGGCGCGAGCTGGGACGACGTGATGATGATGCGCGTCTACCTCACGGACGTGGACCACTTCGCGGAGATGAACGAGATCTACAACCAGTACTTCGAGGACCAGAACCTCAAGGCCCCCGCCTCCGCCCGCACCACCGTCTACGTCGGCCTCCCCGCCGGTCTCCTCATCGAGATCGACGCGCTCGCCGTCCTCGACTGAGAAGTGCCCCGGCCGCAGCTGCGGCCGGGGCACCCCCTCACCTACGGGCCGTCAGGCCGCGCAGTACTGCGCCTGCTTGCCGATCGAGCGGTACATGCAGTCCGCGTTCTCCAGGAGCTGGAGGACGGCGTCGCGGTTGCGGCTCGTCTCGCGCTCGATGACCTCGTCGGGCGGGTAGAAGCCGCCGCCGCCGGACGCCGGGTACATCTCGAAGGTGTACGCGAAGATCTTCTGCGCGCCCCACAGGTAGTCGTCGATCGAGCCGTCCGTGATGTACAGGTCGCTGGACTGCTCGGGCGTGTAGCCGTTGCTCGCGGCCATCTTGCCGCCGACGGTCGCGAAGGCGTCGCGGTCGTCCTGGGTCATGCCGGTGGTGGTGTTGGCCGTCGTCCAGCCGAAGGGCCAGAGGACCAGTTCGCTGTACGTGTGGAAGTCGATGGCCGCCGTGATCTGCTGCTTGCCGCCGACGACCCGGGAGCGGACGAAGTCGGCGACGACCTTGACCTCGGGGGCCGACTCGGGGGCCGTGCCCCGGTAGGTCTCGGAGCTCTTCGTGCCGGAGGAGCCGCCGCAGCAGCCCCACTTGTAGTCCCAGTTCCGGTTCATGTCGGTGCCGATGTAGGAGGAGTTGGCGTTGGGCTGGCGGTTCTTGCGCCAGCTGCGGTAGGAGCCGCTCGCGATGTCGTACTCGCCGCCGTCCGGGTTGAGGTCCGGGACGATCCAGATCTCCCGGTTGTTCACCATGCCGGTGATGCGGGAGTCCGTGCCGTAGCCCGCGCCGAGTTCGCGCAGCAGGTAGAGCGCCATCTCGACGGTGAGGTGTTCACGGGCGTGCTGGTGGTGGGTGAAGAGGACCTCGGGCTCGTTCTCGTCGGTGGCGACGTTGTCGCTGATCTTGATGGCGACGATGTCCCGGCCCTGGTACGTCTTGCCGATGACCCGCTTGTTCATGATCGAGGGGTAGGCGGCGAGGCGCTGGTCGATCTCCGCGGTCATCTCGGCGTAGTTGTGGTACTTCGCGTCCGCGGAGGGGAAGTCGAGGGGGCCGGCCGTCTTGTCGGCGTCCGTGTTGCGGTTCGGCGGCCCGGGGAGCGCGACCGGCTCGTAGCCGAGGGCCTTGAGGCGGGCGAGCTGTTCGGTGTTGGCGCTGACGACGACCGAGCGGGCGTCGACCTCGTCGATCGAGACGCCGGTGATGGTCAGCGCGCTGCGGGCGGCCGGGGTGGACGGTCCGGCGATCTCGTACTGCCGGATCACCTCCTCGGCGCCGGACGCGATACGGGCGGCGGTCGGCGCCGGGTCGGCCCCGGCGGGGGTGCTGAGGGCGGAGAGGGGCGCCGCGAGGGCGAACGCCACGAGGGCCGCGAGGGTGGCGGTCCTTCTGCCGCGGAGGGGACGTCGCATGGTGTCTCCTGGGTGGGGAGTGTGGGGGAGTGCGACCGAGCCAAGTCGTGCGGTTGCCCGGGGGTGTGACTGCATGGCAGATGACGTTCCCCGGGTACGTGCCTGTCCGGCCACATGGTCCGGCTATGTCATGGACCGGTCAAGACGGCGAGTTCGGCCATACTGTCCCGCGTGGGGACCCGAATCGGTAGATACGTCATCGAGCACAAGCTAGGCGAAGGAGGCATGGGCACCGTCTATCTGGCCCGATCGCGCGGCGGGCGCGCCGTCGCCGTCAAGGTCGCACGGCCGGAACTCGCCTCCGACCCGTCCTTCCGCGCCCGCTTCCGCGCCGAGGTCGCCGCGGCCCGGCAGGTCGGCGGCTTCCACACCGCGCAGGTCGTCGACGCCGACCCCGAGGCGGAAGCCCCCTGGCTCGCCACCGCCTACATCCCGGGCCCCACCCTCTCCGGACTCCTCACCGACCGGGGCCCCATGGACGAGGCCCGGCTCCGCTCGCTCGGCGCCGCGCTCGCCGAGGCCCTGGAGGCCATCCACGCCTGCGGGCTCGTCCACCGCGACCTCAAGCCCGGCAACATCGTCATGGCCGCCGACGGGCCGCGCGTCCTCGACTTCGGGATCGCCCGCGCCCTGGAGTCCACCCGGCTCACCGCCACCGGCAACGCCTTCGGCACCCCCGGCTACCTCGCCCCCGAACAGGCCCTGGGCGAGGAGGTCACCGGCGCCGCCGACGTGTTCGCGCTCGGCGCCGTCCTCGTCGCCGCCGCGGGCGGACGGCCCTTCGGGGAGGGGACCCCGATGGGGCTCATGTACCGCTCGGTGCACGAGGCCCCCGACCTCGGAGCCGTACCCGAGGCGCTGCGCTCTCTCGTGGGGCGCTGCCTCGCCAAGGACCCCGCCGAACGGCCCACACCGGACACCATCATGGACGAGCTGGCGGGGACCTCGCACGAGCCCGAGGCGGCGCCTTCCGCGTCGCCGGTGGTCGCCGCGTCTCCGGTGACCCCCGCGCCTCCGGTGGTCCCGGATCCCCGGGTCGCGTCGGGGCCCGTCGACGCCACGCCCGCCGACGCCGTCCCGCCGCTTCCCGGGCCCGGGGTGCCCCCGCGGGCCGCCGGTGTCCAGGACGCCGTGCCCGTGCCCGTACCGGCGCCCGCGCCCGTCCCCGTACCGCATCCCGCCTACCTCCACGTTCCCCCGCCGCCCCTCGCCCCGCCGCTGCCCGCCCCGCAGTTCACCGCCGCCGACCGGAACTCCGGTGTCGACGTCGACGGGACCGGCGTGTTCCTGAACTTCTTCGGCGAGGAGGCCGACTTCCTCTGGAGTGAGATCGGGGCCGTACGGTACGAGCGCGTCCGGCGCGACCGGGTGCTGCGCGTCACCGTCACCCTCTACGACGGCTCGGTCTACGACTGCGAGGTCGACGGCCGCAGGGCCGCCCGTGTCGACGAGTGGATCCTGCTGCTGGACCCGGTGCTGCGCCACTACCTGCCCGCCTGAGGAGACGACGCAGCGCCGCCGGGGGAGCGGCGGCGCTGCGCGGGTCCCGGGACCGGGTTCCGCTACGGCAGGTTGTGCACGTGCGGGCCCACCGCGTTCGACCAGGCGTTGCCGGCCGTCGCGTCCCAGTTGGTCGACCAGGTCATGGCGCCGCGCAGCGACGGCCAGGTCTGGGCCGGCTTGAAGGTGCCGCAGCCGGTGCCCCTGGTCAGGCAGTCGAGCGCGTTCTTCACGATCTGCGGGTCGACGTAGCCGCTGCCCGCGCCCCGGGTGGAGGCGGGGACGCCCAGGCCGACCTGGGACGGGTCGAGGCCGCCCTGGAGCTGGATGCAGGCGAGCGCGGTGAGGAAGTCCACCGAGCCCTGGCTGTAGACCTTGCCGTCGCAGCCGAGCATCGAACCGCTGTTGTAGTACTGGGTGTTGATCACCGTGAGGATGTCCTTCACGGCGAGCGCGGTCTTGAAGTACTCCGAGCCGGTGTTCTGCATGTCGATGGTCTGCGGGGCCATCGTCAGGACCATCGAGGAGCCCGCCTTGGCGGAGAGCTGGCGCAGCGCCTTGGTGAGGTACGTGGCGTTGACGCCGTGCTCCAGGTCGATGTCGATCCCGTTGAAGCCGTACTCCTGCATCAGGGCGTACGCGCTGTCGGCGAAGGCGGTCGCGGTGGCGTCACTGTTGATGGTGACGTTGCCCTTCTCGCCGCCGACCGAGAGGATCACGGACTTTCCGGCGGCCTTCTTGGCCGCGACGTCGGCCTTGAAGTCGGCGGTCGAGGCGTAGCCGACGGCCGGGTCGAGGTTGAAGGTGATCTGGCCGGGCGTGGCGGTCGAGTCGGCGAACGAGACCGCGATGATGTCGTACGCGGCCTGGACGTCGCGCAGCTTCTGCTTCGCGGCGCCGTTGTCGAAGTTCTGCCAGTAGCCGGTGACGGCGTGCTTGGGCACGGCCGGGCCGGGGCCCGGGTCGGTGGCCCTGGCGGTGCGGGCCGTCACGGCGGCGGACTTCGCGGACTCGCCCGCGGAGTTCGTCGCGGAGACCTGGAACTGGTACGCGGTGTCGGCGGTGAGCCCGGTGACGGCGGCCGAGGTGCCGGTGACCGTCTGCGGGTTGGCGCCGTCCCGGTACACCTTGTAGGCGGTGGCGCCGTTGACCGCGCCCCAGCTCAGGGCGACGGAGCTGGTGGTGACCGTCCCGGCGGCGAGACCGGCCGGGGTGGCCGGGACGACCGGGTCGGGGTCCTGGCCGCCGCCCCCGTCGGGCCCGAAGACGCTGACGTCGTCGACGAGGTAGGGGGAGGTGCCGTACCAGCCGTGGGTCCAGATCTCGACGGAGGTGGTGCTCGCGCCGGTGGTGAAGGTGGTGGTGAGCTGCTTCCAGGAGGGGCTGTCGGGCGTCCAGGTGGAGACGGTGCCGGTGCCGGTCCCGGTGTTGTTCGCGCCGAGGTAGGCGTAGCCGCCCTGGACCCAGGCGCTCAGCGTGTACGTCGAGTTGGGCTTCACGGTGACGGTCTGCGCGCACTGGGCGTAGTCGAGGCCGGCCGGGGTGGCCTTGAGCGCGCCGGTCCCGGTGCGGACCGGCGAGGAGACGACGGCGCCGCTGCCGGCGGAGCAGGACCAGTTGGTGAGGCCGTTCTCGAACCCGGCGTTCTTGGCGACGTTGACGTCCGCCGCCTGTGCGGTGCCGGCTCCGCCGACGAGGACGAGCCCGGAGCCGACGGCGAGCGCGAGGGCTCCGGCGAGCCGGCGCCGTCCGTGCGGGCGGGGGGTGGTGCGGTCCACGTGCATCCTCCGGTGGGGGAGTTGGGGATGTGGAGGTGCCGTACGTCGTCGTACGGAGGGGAGGTGCGGGGGTACGGGGGTACCTGCGGTGGCCACCGCTGTCGCAACAAGTTGGTCCAGACCAATCGCGTTGTCAATACCTGTGGCGGCAAAGGGCGTTCGGGCGGGAGCCGTGCACGGCGATGACCAGGGTTGTCGGCCGGGCCGCAATAAATGGAGGCAGCTTGGCGGATTGTGTGTTCACCACCCCGCGGGACGTGGATAAGGTGCAGAGACGGCGGCACCCTGCGGTGACGCCGCGAACGCGGTAAGTGAACCGCGGCCCCCGGGGCACCGGAGGCCGGAGGGGACGGGGGGTCCGACGTGCCGACAGCGATCGCCGTCACCGGTGCCGACCTGGTGCTGCCGGCGGCCGACCCCGGGACCCCGCAGGCCGCCGTGCTCCCGCCCCCCGAGAGCCGCCCGCTCGACGCCTCCCTCGCGGACATGCAGCAGCTCCTCGCCCGCTACGGACACGTGGTCGTCGTCTGCCCCACCTCCGCGCCGACCGCCGTCGAGCACCGTCTGCACGCCGTCCGCGCCCTCCTGGAGAGCGACCGCATCGCCCTGGTCAGGACCGACCTGCCGCCCCTCGGCGCGGCCGTCCTCGTCCGCCAGCTGCGGCAGCTCGCCGGCTGCGACTTCAGCCCCGGAGTCCTCGCCTCCGCCGCCCGGCTGCTCGCCCACTACATCTACGCCGGCGCCGTCCTCGGCTCCGTCTCCCGGCTCGACCGCGTCCCCGTCGGCCTCGGCTCCCACCTCAAGAGCTGGCTCCCGGGCGCCCACTTCGCCGTCCTCGCCGGACCGACCCCGCAGATGGTGCGGATCGGAGCCTCGGAAGAACCCCTCGCCGGACCGGAGTTCGCCACCGAGCTCCTCCTCGCCCGCGGCCAGCTCCAGACCGACTGGCCGACCACCACCCTCGTACCCCGCTGGCGGATCCCCGGCCCCGTGCACGAGACGGCCCTGCCCGCGTCCTCGCCCGGCTGGTGGGGCACCGGCAAGCTCGTCGAGTTCGCCGCGTACCTGCCCGACCTGCCCGTCCTCCACCAGCTCGTCTCCTCCGTACGGCGCGAGACCTGCCACTGGTGCGGGATGGACCTCATCGGCGACCGCTGCGGCTTCTGCGCGGCGCCGCTGGCGCCCGTGGCGCCGCCCGACCGGGGGGCGTACGCCGTCGGTCCCGGGCGGCAGGCCCTGGGGCCCGGGCAGCAGTCGGGACCGTACGCGCTCGGGCCGGGGTCACAGGCCGGCGCACCCGCCCGCGCCCTCGGACCCGGCGGCCGGTCCGCCCGCGCCGCGCTGCCGTGAGCGACCCCGTGAGCCCCGGCCCCCGCCGCCACCCCCGCCAACTCCCCACGTCTCCGATCGAGGAAGTACGGCCATGAACTCCCGCCAGCGCCGCGGCGTGATCCTGTTGCTGCTCTCCGTCCTGTGCGCCCTCGGCGCGTTCGCCGGTGTCCTCGCCGTCATCAGCGACGTGAACTCGAAGGTCGGACCGGAGACCACGGCGTACCGGCTCAAGGACGACGTGGCCCCCTACAAGCCGCTGAAGGCGGGCGACTTCGAGAAGATCTCGATGCCGAAGCGCTGGCTCTCCCCGACCGCCGTCACCGACCTCCGTCAGATCGAGGGCCGGATCGCCGTCACCCGGCTCAAGGCCGGCTCGCTCCTCCAGACCGACATGATCGTCGAACGGCCCCAGCTCAAGCCGGGCGAGCAGGAGATCGCGATCATGGTCGACGCCGCCACGGGCGTGGCCGGCAAGATCTACACGGGCTCGACCGTCAACATCTACGCGACCTTCGCCGGCGAGAAGAAGGGCGACCCCGACCAGTCCCGCATGATCGTCGCCGGCGCCCGCGTCCTCGACGTCGGCCGCCTCACCCCGGCCGCCGAGACCAACGACCGGGCCGGCCGGGCCACCTCCACCGTCCCCATCACCTTCGCGCTCTCCACCCTCGACACCCAGCGCGTCGCGTACGCCGAGTCCTTCGCCGAGCACGTACGCCTCGCCCTCGTCGCCCCGTCCGCCGACGGCTCCCAGGGCGGCTCCCCGGCCGACAAGGGCGACCGCACCTACACGCTCGACAAGGACAATTGAATCCTCCCCTCCCTAGCGGGAGGGGATTCCTGGCTCACGTTGGCTGCGGACCGGCGATCCGGCAGCTCTTGCACGATCAGCACCAGCCGGGTTGAGACCAGCCCGGACGAGCATCACACGGGCGGAGTTCTTGTCCCGAGGGGACACGGCTCCGCACGTGGTGCAGGTATAGGTACGTTCTGAGAGAGGTAGCGCGTGCTTGGTTCTCGCTCCGCACTGTGCACAGTCCATGGTGGTGTGCGCGGGGTGCACGAGGCGGACGTCCCGCCCGTGCTTGCGGCCCATCTCGATCAGAGCCGCTTTGGTGGCGCCGATCGCGGCATCCGCCGCCTTGCGCGCCATGGTCGTCTTCGCGAGGAACCTCGGCCGGAAGTCCTCGATGGCCAGGACGTCGTGATCGGATACCACGCGCTTGGCCCACTTGCGGCCGGTGTCCTGCCTCTGCCGGGCGACCTTCTTGTGGAGCTTCGCGGTCTGGCGCTTGGCCTCCCGGTAGCCCTTCGAGGCGGGCCGGCCGGACTTGGGCCTGCGGCGGGCCATCATCCGCTGGTAGCGGGCCAGGCGCTGGGCGGCGTTCTTCCCATGTTGTGCGTGGGGGAGGTCGTAGGCGTCCGAGGTGGTGGTGGCGGTTTCCCTGACACCCCAGTCGATACCGATCGCGCGGCCGGTGGCAGGCAGAGCCTTGACGGTTGTCGCCACGACGAACGATGCGTACCAGTGCCCGAGGCTGTCGCGATGGACGCGGACGGATGTCGGCGGCCCGGGCAGGTCACGGGACCACACCACCGTCAGGCTGATGCCGCCCGCGAGGTGCAGACATCCGTCCTTCAGCCGGAAGCCGCGCAGCGTGTAGTTCAGCGATGGGTCGGTGGTTTTCTTCTTCTTGCTCTTCGGCATCCCGGCGCGCTGCCGTTGCGGCAGCCGGTCCTTGATGTCCTTCAGCGCCTTCGTGCGGGACTTGGCGAAGTCTCGAATAATCTGCTGCTGCGGCACCGAACTGCCCTCTCGCAGCCACCCGTTCGAGGTGCGGGCCTCAGTCAGCATCTTGTCCAGCCGGGCCGGACCGCACGACTCCCCCTCTGCGTACGCCTTCTTCGAGCGGGCGCAGCACTCATTCCAGATCCACCGGCAACGCGCCCACTCCGCGAGCAGCGCGGTGTGGGCAGTCGACGACACGCGAAGCCGGTAGGTGTACCTGGCATGCCCGGTACCCTCGCCCGCTCCCCGCAGTGTCGCCATGGTGTCATTCTGCCACCGTCGAGACGTCAAGGGGTGATTACAGTGGAGTCATGGATGAAGAGAAGCGCATCACGCTCCGGTTGCCCGCTGACCTCCACGCATGGCTGGCCGTCGAGGCAAAGTCCGCCCGCAGGTCGCTCAACTCCGAGATCGTCCATCGGCTGGAGGCGGAGCGCGACGCAGTCGTGGCCGGCGACGCGTCGCCCTGACGGTGATTCACTTACTCCCGTCGCGCTTCGCACGTCTTCGATTCCTCGGCGGCCTCAAGGCCGACGCGTCTCCGGAAGGGGTCTGGTGAGGCCGGTATGACCACCAGGATCCTGCCGGCCGTCGGCGACCCCGACGCGGCCCGGTCCGTCAGTACGCTGCTCAGCCAGCTCCCCGACGCCGAACCCGCCCAGCCGGTCGCCGACTCCACCCAGCTCGTCGACACCCTCGCGCGGCTCGCCGCCGCCTCCCTCGACGAACTCCCCGAGGTCGTCCTCGTCCACGAGCGCATCGGGCCCGTCCCCGCGCTCGAACTCGTCCGCGAGGTCGCCCTCCGCTTCCCCGCCGTCGGCGTCGTCCTCATCACCGCCGACGCCAGCCCCGTCCTCTTCTCCGCCGCCATGGACTCCGGCGCCCGCGGCCTCGTCACCCTCCCCCTCGGCTACGAGGAACTCGCCAGCCGCGTCCAGGCCGCCGCCCAGTGGTCCCTGGGCGTCCGCCGTCACCTCGGCGGCGGCGCCGAGCGGATCACCGGCCCGGGCGGCACCGTCGTCACCGTCAGCGGAGCCAAGGGAGGCGTCGGCGCCACCGTCACCGCCGTCCACCTCGCCCTCGCCGCCCGCGCCGCCGGGCGCACCGTCGCCCTCGTCGACATGGACCTCCAGAGCGGCGACATCGCCTCGTACCTCGACGTCCAGTTCCGCCGCTCCGTCGCCGACCTCGCCTCGATCGCCGACATCTCGCCCCGCGTCCTCCAGGACGCCGTGTACGTCCACGAGACCGGCCTCTCGCTGCTCCTCGCCCCCGCGGAGGGCGAGCGCGGCGAGGAGGTCACCGACCGCGCTGCCCGGCAGGTCGTCAGCGCCCTGCGCGGCCGGCACGAGGTCGTCGTCCTCGACTGCGGCTCCCGGCTCGACAGCGCCAACGCCGCGGCCATCGAGATGGCCGACACCGCGCTCCTCGTCACCACCCCGGACGTGGTCGCGGTCCGGGCCGCCAAGCGGACGGTACGGATGTGGGAACGGCTCCAGGTCCGCAAGGCCGAGGAGACGGTCACCCTCGTCAACCGCCACCACCGCTCCACCGAGATCCAGCCGCCCCTCGTCCAGAAGATCACCGGCACCCGGATCGCGGGCGTCGCCGTCCCGGCCCACTTCAAGGAGCTCGCGGCGGTCGTCGACGCCGGCCGCCTCCACGAACTCGACGCCAAGTCGACGGTCAAGCAGGCGCTGTGGAGCCTCGCCGGGGAACTGGGCCTGGTGCAGGCGGCGGGACAGCCCGGCAAGGAACTCGCCCGCGCGGCCGACCGCGGCTCCCTCGGCCTGCGCCGCCGCACCGGAGGCCGCTGACCGATGCGGGCGGACCGGGACGACGACAGGGGGCAGGTGGCGGTGGAGTTCCTGGGCATGGTGCCGCTGATCCTGCTCACGTTGGCGCTGCTGTGGCAGGTGGTCCTGGTCGGGTATACGTACACGCTGGCGGGGAATGCGGCGGACGAGGCGGCGCGGGCGGGGGCCGTCGGCGACGACTGTGGTGAGGCCGCGCGGCGTCACCTGGACGGTGCCTGGCTGGACGGCGCCGAGGTGAGCTGCCCGCAGGGCGACGGGATGGTGAACGCGGTGGTCACGCTGCAGGTGCCGGTCCTGTTCCCGGGCGTGGGAGGCCTGTTCCACGTGACGGGAAAGGCGGGCGCCGTCGACGAGAGGGGTCTCACGCCATGAGGGGCGATCCGGGCGACGGGCGCGGGCGGCGCGACCGGGGGCAGGCCGCCCGCGACGGGCGCGGACGGCGCGACCGGGGGCAGGCCGCCATCGAGTACCTCGGCTTCCTCCCGATCCTGTTGATCGTCGGGCTCGCGGGTCTGCAGCTCGGGGTCGCGGCGTACGCGGCCCAGCAGGCGGGCACGGCGGCGCGGGCGGCCGCGCGGGCGGCGAGCAGCGACGCGGAGGACGGGCCCACCGGACAGGACGCCGGCTACGCGGCCGCCGACTGGGTCACCGGAGTGTCCGTCGACCCCGCGGGCGACGAGGTCGTCGCCACCGTCACCGTACGCATCCCCTCGGTCGTCCCCTTCTGGAGCTTCGACGACATCACGAAGACCGCCACCATGCCGCTGCCCGAGACGCCCGACGAGGAGGACCTGCCATGAGCCTGCGCGCCAGGATCAGCGCCCCCGAAGAGAAGGCCGCGGCCGCGCGCGAGGACGGCCACCTCGTCGCCGCCTTCCGGGCCAAGCTCCTGGAGGAGATCGACCTCACCGAGATGTCCGCGCTCGCGGCGGCGGAGCGGCGGGCCCGTCTGGAGCGCGTCCTCGGACACATCATCAGCCGCGAGGGCCCCGTCCTCTCCACCGCCGAGCGGGCGCAGCTGATCCGCCGGGTCGTCGACGAGGCCCTCGGGCTCGGCGTGCTCGAACCGCTCCTCGAAGACGCCTCCATCACGGAGATCATGGTCAACGGCCCCGACCAGATCTTCATCGAGCGCGGTGGCCGCGTCGAACTGCTCCCGCTCCGCTTCGCCTCGCACGAGCAGCTGATGCAGACCATCGAGCGGATCGTCTCCACCGTGAACCGCCGCGTCGACGAGTCGAACCCGATGGTCGACGCCCGGCTCCCCTCCGGCGAGCGCGTGAACGTCATCATCCCGCCGCTCTCCCTCACGGGCGCGACCCTCACGATCCGCCGCTTCCCGCGCGCGTACACCCTGCACGAGATGATCGGCCTCGGCTCCCTCGACGAGCAGATGCTGCTCCTGCTCTCGGGACTGGTTCAGGCCAAGTTCAACCTGATCGTCTCCGGCGCGACCGGCACCGGGAAGACCACCCTCCTCAACGCCCTGTCCGGGCTCGTCCCGGACGGCGAGCGGATCATCACCATCGAGGACTCGGCGGAACTCCAGCTCCAGCAGTCCCACGTGATCCGCCTGGAGGCCCGCCCGCCGAACATCGAGGGCCGCGGGGCCATCTCCATCCGCGACCTCGTCCGCAACTCCCTGCGCATGCGCCCCGACCGCATCATCGTCGGTGAGGTCCGCGGCGGCGAGACCCTCGACATGCTCCAGGCGATGTCCACCGGCCACGACGGCTCGCTCGCCACCGTCCACGCGAACTCGGCCGAGGACGCGCTGATGCGGCTCCAGACCCTCGCGTCGATGTCCGAGGTGAAGGTGCCGTTCGAGGCGCTGCGGGACCAGATCAACAGCGCGGTCGACGTCCTCGTACAGCTCACCCGGCATCCGGACGGCACCCGCCGCATCACCGAGATCGCGGTGCTCGCCTCGCACGGCCGGGAAAGGTTCCTGCTCGCCACGGTCTGCCGCTTCCAGGCCCAGCCGGTGGCGGCGGACGGGCGGGTGTACGGCAGGTTCACGTACCACCCGCTGCCCCGGCGCGTCGCCGAGCGCCTGTATCTGGCGGGCCAGCCCATCCCACAGGCCTTCGGCGTGGCCGCGACCGATGCCCACCTGGCGACCCGAGAGGCGGAGTGATGACAGACGCCGGCACAGCGATGACCGACGACCCGACATGGCGACCGGGGGCCGGGGCGACGACGGACGACCCGACGTGGCGACCCGGGGCCGGCGTGACGGCCGACGACCCGACCTGGCGGCCGGGGGAGCGGCGACGATGACCGACCCCTTCTGGCTGACGGCCGGAGTGACGCTGCTCGCGTGCGTACTGGGCGTCGTCGGCGTCCAGGTGTACGCGAGCGGGGCACGCCGTCACGCGGCCCTCGTCGCCCGCCTCGACGAGAGCGGCGAACCGGAGGCCGTGACCGGCCGCCGCAGACGCCGCTTCCGGGGCGTGGACCGGCGCGTCCGGAAGACGGCGCTGGGCCGGAAGCTGGAGCTGCGGATCGCGGCGACGGGCCTCGACATCACGCCGGGGGAGTTCACGGTCGGTCTGACGGCGACCGTGGCGGTCCTGTGGGTGGTGGGCCAGGCGGCGCTGTCGCCGTTCTTCGGCCCGATCTGCGGGCTGCTCGGCATCTGGGTGGCGATGGGCTTCCTCAACTGGCAGCGCCAGAAGCGCATCGAGCGGTTCATCAACCAACTCCCGGAACTCTCCCGGATCCTGGCCAACGCGACGCAGGCGGGCCTGGCCCTCCGCATGGCCTTGAGCCTGGCGGCCGACGAACTGGAGGCACCGGCGGGAGACGAACTGGAGAAGGTGGCACAACAGCTGGCCGTAGGAACATCCCTGGACGACGCACTGGGAGAACTGGCGGAACGCCTCCCGTCCCGAGAACTGGTCGTCCTGGTCACCACCCTCGTCCTGGCCAACAGGGCGGGCGGCACGGTCGTCTCCTCGCTGCGGAACCTCACCGAGACCCTGGAGGAACGCAAGGAGACCCGGCGCGAGGTCCGCACCCAGCTGTCGCAGGTGAGCATGACGGCGTACTCCGTCCCGGTCATCGGGGTCGGCTCGCTCCTGCTGATCGACAACATGCAGCCGGGCGCCCTGGACCGCATGACGGCCTCGGGCATCGGGCAGGCCGCGGTGGTCGCGGCGTTCGCGCTGTACGTGGTGGGCTTCGCCGCCATCCGCCGCTTCTCGAAGATCGACGTGTAGGGACAGCCGAAGTGGACCTCCTCCTGGCCCTGCTGGCCGGCCTGGCCGTGGCGGGCATCGCCTACGGCCTCCGCCTGTACCGAGCGGACGCGAAGCTCCCGGACGACCTCAAACTGGCCCTGGAGGTCGGCGCGACCCGCACCGGAGCGGTCGACTCGGCGGTGGACCGCCTCGGCATGCGCTGGTCGCCGGCCGTGCTCCGCCTGATGGGCCCGAAACGCGTCAACGCGGTCCGCCGCCGGATCGACCTCGCGGGCAACCCCGGAGGCCTGACGATCGACCGGTACGGGGCCAGGCGGGCGGTCTACGGCTTCCTCGGCGGGCTCGGCGGCCTGGTGATGCTGAGCAAGGGCTCGTACCTGACGGCGCTGCTGCTCCTCGCCTTCGGCGCGTTCTGGACGGAGGTCGGGATCTGGTCCGCGGTCCGCATCCGCAAGGACCAGATCGAACGCACCCTGCCGGACTTCCTGGACGTCCTGGCGGTCGTGGTCAGCGCGGGCCTGGGCTTCCGGCAGGCGCTGGAGCGGGTGGCGGAGAAGTACGAGGGCCCGTGGGCGGACGAACTCCGCATCACGCTCCGCCAGATGGACATGGGCGTGAGCCGCCGCCAGGCCTTCGACGAACTGCGCCGACGCAACGACTCCGAGCAGGTGGCGCAGTTCGTGACGGCGCTGCAGCAGGGGGAGGAGCTGGGGGCGCCGATCGTGGACACCCTGATCCAGATCGCCAACGACATGCGGCGCACCGACGCCCAGAACGCCCGCCGCAAGGCCGCGAAGGCGGTCCCGAAGGCCACGATGGTGATCACGACCCTGATGGTCCCGGCGACGATGATCCTCCTCGGGGCGGGCCTGTTCCTGGGCACGGGAACGGACTTCGGGTCGGTGACGGGCGAATGAACCGTGCGGTTGCGCTGACATATTCGCGGCAAACGACTTCGCGTGCGCAACCCGATGTGCCAGAGTGCGGACAGAGTGTGAGGGGGGTGGAGCTGATGAACCGGATCGCCGCGACCGGCTGCCTCGGCCCCACCCGATGAACGGGCCCTGTCCGCCGACCCGCCCGTCGGCGTACGGTGCCCAGGCGCAGGCGTCCGAACGCGGAGGGGACCACGATGAACGACCCAATCCTGAAGGCCCTGACGAAGGCCCGTGTGTGGTGGCTGGGCGACTGGTCAACCCGCCGGAGGGGGGACCGCGGGCAGACGGCGGTGGAGTATCTGGGGATCATTGTGGTGGTGGTGGCGATCGTGATCGCCATCACGGGTACGGATATCGGGACGACGATCATGACGGCGATCAAGAACAAGATCGCCGAGCTGACCGGATAGCTGCCCCGGGCGCCAGAGGCCGGGACTCAGGGCAGGCCTTTCCTGTCTATATCGCCGTGATCGCCGGATTGCTGTTCCTTGCTTTCGTCTACTTCGCGGTGGGGCAGGCCGCGTCTACTCGCAACGGAGCTCAAACGGCCGCAGATGCCGCTGCGCTGGCGGCAGCTCAGGACGCCAGGGAGCAGCTGCGTACCGGTTGGCTTGAGGTGATCACCGATCCCGCGCAGTGGGACGGGTTCCTCCATGGGAAGGCGTACGACGTTTCCCCCGCATGCCAGCGAGCGGTTGCCTTTGCTGCAATGAACGGCGCGGGAATCCCCGACGGCGGTTGTACGCCACTTCTTGCGGGGCGGGAAGGCTTCAGCGTCACGGTGCGAACGACAGGAAGCGTGGGGCACTCCATCGTCCCGGGAACTGAGGCCCGGCATGCCACGGCGTCTGCGAAGGCTGTGATCGAGCCGAAGTGCACGTTTACTGCAGAGGAGGAGCCTGGCTCCGAAGGCCCGGAATCAAATCCCGACCCCACGGATCCGGGTGAGGAGCCAGACGAGGGCGACGAGCCGATTGTCGGCCTCACTTGTGATGGTGAAGCCTGGAGCATCGATCCCCATGACCCGACACTGCCGAGTGCCGCAGACCTCTTCACTGTTCGACTGACCGGCGACAACGAGTAAAGGAAGCGCCCTTCATGGATGTTCGGTATGCGCGAAAGGGGTTGGCCTCCCTAGCGGTTGCGTCAATGGCGATCTTCGCGGTCGGCTGCGCGGCCGAGGAGAAACCGAAGGCGGACAAGCCGGAAGCGACGACGTCTGCGACTCAAGGGAATGCGAACACGCCAGGGACTCAGCCGGTTGAGGAGCCGGCGGAGACGCTGGCGGTCGCCAAGGGGCAGGATGGGTTTGAGCTCACCATCACCTCGGCAGCGCGCGATGCCGGTGGATTCTTGACACTCAAGGGAACCTTGAAGAACACCTCCGACAAGGGGCGCGCCGTTCCGGACAACGTGAGAGGGGACGAGACGGAGGTGCTGAAGCACGGCACATCTCTCGGCGGAGCCACCCTTGTGGATGGTGTGGGGAAGAAGCGCTACTACGTTCTGCGGGACACGGACGGGCGGCCGTTGACCACGACGGGTCTGGGAATTGTCTCGGCCGGCAAGTCGGTCGACGTCTTCATGCAATTCCCCGCACCCCCCGCCTCCACCACCGAAGTAAGCTTCCAGCTCCCCACCTTCGAACCCGCCACCCTCAAGCTCTCCTGAGGCGACGCCATGATGACGACAAACCGCCGCCTCGCCGCTTTTGTGCTCGTCTGCGTCGCCCTGGGTCCGCTCGTCGGGCCCGTCGCGTACGCCGATGACGGGCCCGGGCCCGCCGGTACCTCCTCGCCCGCGCCCGTCATCGATCCCACCTCGCCCGGCCTGATGCTCCCCGACGGCGCCACCCTCGCCCCCGCCAAGGTCCTCGACATCAAGCAGATCGTCGAGGAGGACGGCGGCCAGCAGCGGCGGCAGGACACCAACGTGGACGTGACGTTCGCGCTGCAGGCCGAGGTGCTGTTCCCCAAGAACAGCGCCAAGCTCTCGCCCGACGCCACCGCCCGCATCGCCGCCATCGCCGCCGAGATCAACAAGATGGGCTCCGGCCGTGTGCGGGTCTTCGGGTTCACCGACAACCTGGGCACGTACGAGCACGGGCTCAAGCTCTCCAAGGAGCGGGCCGTGGCCGTCCAGCAGGTGCTCGCGCGGGCCCTCGACCCCGGGACGAGTTTCGACATCCGCGGCTACAGCGAGGACTACCCGATCGCCGACAACCGCACCGAAGAGGGCCGCAAGAAGAACCGCCGCGTCGAGATCTCCTTCCCCCGGACCACGTCCACGTCCCCCACGCCGTGAGCGGCCGGCAGGGCGCGTGGCCGTGGATCACCGCCCGAACCTCGAAGCTCAAGCTTCGGGCCGCCCTGCCCGGCCCCGCCGGAACCAGCGCCGTCACCCCCCCCAGCTTCCCGCGTGGACGACGATCCGGGCGTGCCCGGAGGCCTCGGCCCGTTTGGGTGACGTGGTCAGGGCCGGGTCGACTGGTCATCGGCCCCGGCCCCGTCGGTGCGCTGGCCCCGCCCACCTGGTCCCCGCCTACCCCGTCCCCGCCCACCTGTGTCACCCCGCCCGCAGCCACACCCTCGGCCCCGAATGCAACTCCCCTTTGGGCTAATCCTTTTCCCCAGCCGTGAGCTCTCGTGACAAGGGCTCCGACAGGCTCAGTTCGAGCGCCGCCCTGATCGTCGCCGTCATCCGCTCCGGGTGCTGGAACACCTCCCGTGCCGTGAACCGCAGCACCCGGCGGACCTCCCGGCACGACTGGAGGGCGTTGAAGCGGGCCACGTCCCGCTCGTGGGCGCGGCGGGTGCCGTGGAAGGCGTAGCCCTCCACCTCGACCGCCAGGCCCGCCGTGCGGAAGAGGAAGTCCGGGCGCAGCGGGCGGCCGTCCGCCGTGAGGAGGGTCGGCTGGCACTCCGGGACCAGGCCCGTGTCGCCCATCCGCAGCCGGGCCACCGTCTCCGCCGGCGAGCCCGACGCCGGTTCCGCGAGGCGCAGCCAGGCGCGGGCGCGGGCGGCTCCCCGGCGGGGTGCGGCGAGTTCGGCGGCCAGTTCGCCGTACCGGACCAGGGGCTCGCGCCGTACCCCTTCCACCACCCGGCGGGAGAGTGCGGAGTCCGCGACGACGACCGCCTCCTCCCGGGTGGCGGATGCCCGTATCAGGTCGCCGACCGTCCGCGTCGGGGTCGTCGTCCGCAGGCCCCGTCTGACGGACCTGTCCCCGTCCGTCAGGAACGTCGTCGTGTGGATCCGTATACCCGTGCCGCGCGACGCCCCCGTCCTCGGCGGTGCCGTGAAGTCGAGGCGCCGGGACGGGGACTCCAGCACCTCGATGCGGTGCAGTCGCGCCGCCGTCCCGTGGCTGCACACCAGCTCCGGGCGCAGGAGCTGGACGGCCGTCGCCCTCAGCCGCCAGTCCACCTCCCTCCCGGGGGCCGCCCACGCGCCCCGGCAGATCCGCTGCCAGCCGTCGCGGCGCAGCCGTCCGGCCAGCCGGCCCGGCGGCCAGCCCGCCGCGACCGCCCAGACCGTCAGGAGGACCCCGCCCCTGGCGAGGATCGCCAACTCGTACATACGCCCAACGATCCACGGAAGAGGGACACTTCGCACCCCCTGTGGAAAACCCGGCGAAAGACGTCGCCAGGAAAGCGTAAATCCGGCGAGACGTATGCCTCGGGCAGGAGCATTCTGGGGAGATGACGGCGACCCCGGGCGTGAACCCGAACACCGCTCCGAGCATGCAGTTGGTCAGTGATCTCGTCACCCGGATCCCCGAGTTCCGAGGGGCGTACGAGACCCATGTCTTCCATCAGGGCGGTGTCCTGCCGCACGTCTTCTTCTGGGACGTCGTCCAGGACACCGTCCGTTCCTTCCTCGGCGAGGCCCCCGGCGCCGCCGACTGGCGTCGCACGCTCGACTTCCTGGAGGAGCAGAGCGCGCGCGGTGTCCTCGGCATCGACGAGGTCATCGTCACCTCCTTCCTCGGTGACCTGCCCTCGCCCCAGGAGCCCGGGCACGCCATCGTCGAGCAGCTCGGTCCGGTCATGGCCGCGAAGTTCGTCCGCATAAGGCCCCTCGGGTGAGCCCCCGGGGGACCCCGGGATAATCGGGCGCATGCCCCCGACCAGGCCCGATCCGACTCCCCCCGATTCGACTCCCCCCGATTCGACTCCCCCCGATCCGACTCCCACCGATCCGACTCCCACCGGACCGTCCAGCCCCGGCCCGTCCCGCTCCGAGTCGGCCGAGCCCGCCCCGAACCGCCCCCGTCGGCTCCTTCCCGACCGCCCCGCCCTCGCCGCCCTCGGCGGGTACGCCGCCGCCCGTATCGTCGGGCTCGTCGTCCTCGCCGTCGCGGCCGGCGTCACCGGGAAGGACGGGCTGCACCGGCTCAAGGGGCGCTGGGACTCCGTCTGGTACGTGCGGATCGCCGAGCACGGGTACGGGTACCAGGTCACCCTGCCCAACGGCGACGTCCACTCCGACCTCGCCTTCTTCCCGCTCCTCCCGGCCCTGGAGCGCGGCCTGTGCGCCGTCCTCCCCGTCGACGCCGCCACCGCCGGGCTCCTCGTCTCCTGGACCGCGGGGCTCGCCGCCGCCTGGGGCATCCACCGGTGTGGTGCGCACGTCTTCGGTGCGAGAGCCGGTGTGCTTCTCGCCGTCCTCTGGGGCGTCTACCCGACCGCGTTCGTCCAGTCGATGGCGTACACGGAGACGCTGTTCACCGCCCTTGCCGCCTGGTCCCTGTACGCGGTGCTCCGCGGGCGCTGGATCCTCGCCGGTGTCCTGTGCGCGGCCGCCGGGCTCACCCGGCCTACGGCCGCCGCGCTGATCGCCGCCCTCGTCATCACGGCCCTCGTCGCCCTCGTACGGGAACGGCGGCTGCCCCCGCGGACGGTCGCCGGGGTGCTGATCGCCCCGCTGGGCTGGCTCGCGTACGTCGCCTACGTGGGGGTCCGTCAGGGGAGCCCGACCGCGTACTTCGAGGTCCAGGCCGCCTGGGGCAACTCCATCGACGGCGGTGTCGCCCTCGCCCGCTTCATCGCCGGGCTGCCCTGGCCCGCCGCCCTGGGGTTGTGCGCGGCGCTCGCGCTCCTCGGCCGGCTGATCGTCCTGTGCGTGCGGCAGCGGCAGCCGCTGCCGCTGCTCGTGTACACGATCGGCGTCGTGTTCGTCTCCCTCGTCGGCGCCGCCTACTTCGGTTCCCGGCCGCGCCTGATGATGCCGGCGTTCGGGCTGCTGCTGCCGCCCGCCGTGGCCCTCGCGCGCGTGCGGAGCCGTATCGCCGTGCCCGTCCTCGCCGGGTTGGCGCTGGCCTCCGGCGTGTACGGGGCGTTCACGCTCCTCGGTTCGGGGCCCCCGTGAGGTCCACGCGCACGCGTACGCCCGGTTCAAGACCCCATCCGGCCATCGCGCCGGCCTCCGCCTCCAGGACGTGCCGGCCGCGCGGCCGGATCATCCCGAGCCGTCCCGGCCGCATCGTCACCACGGACCGGACGGTGAACGAGCCGTCCAGATAGGCCACGTCGATCGGGAACCGCATGCCGAAGGTGTGCACGCTGTTCGTCCGGGTGATCAGCAGGGCCCCGGCGATGCCGTCGCGGCCGAGCAGGCCCCGCCGTCGTGCCCGGTACGAGGCCGCCACCTCCAGCGGGACCTCCCGTGCTGCCACCCTCAACGTCCCCGTGCCGTCCGCCCATTTCCCCATGCGGCAGACCGTAGCGGTCCGGGCGCCTAGGGTCTCGTCCGTGTACGTCACCCTGATCGCCGTCGCCGCCCTGTGGGGGGCCGCCGTCGGGCTGCTCGTGCCCCGGGCCGCGTACCGCCTCTCCGTCGAGCCGGAGGAGCCGTGGCGGGACCGCTGCCCCGCCGGGCACGTCCTCCTCGGCCCCGGGGGCGGCTGGCTCGGCGGGCCCGGACGGCAGGCCTGCGCGACCACCGCGAGCCCGCTCCTCGCGCCGCTGCTCACCGCCCTCGCCTGCGCGGCGCTCGCCGCCGCCACCGGCGGGCCGCGGCCGGAGCTCGCGGTCTGGCTGCTCGGTGCGCCCTTCGCCGTGCTCCTCGCCTGCGTGGACGCGCGCGTGTACCGGCTTCCGGACGCCGTGACCCTGCCGCTCGCGGTCGCCGTACCGCTCCTTCTCGGAGGCGCCGAACTCCTTCCGTACGACGCTGGATCCTGGATCCACGCGCTGCTCGGCGGGCTCGTCCTCGGCGGGGCCTATCTGGTGCTGTTCCGGATCAACCCGAGCCAGCTCGGCCTCGGCGACGTGAAGCTGGCGGTCCCGCTGGGCGCCGCCCTCGGCTGGTACGGCTGGGGGGTGCTCTTCGCCGGGGCCTTCGCCGGCTTCCTCCTCGGCGCGGTGTACGGCCTCGGTCTCGTCCTGCTGCGCCGCGCCGACCGGTCCTCGGCGATCCCCTTCGGCCCCTTCATGCTCGGCGGCGGCCTCCTCGGCCTCTTCCTCGGCGCGTTCACCGCCATTCCCTGAAAACCCGCACCTAGGGCCTGCCCTTCGGGTCCGGCCGGGCTCGCGGTGTCTGGCACGCACGCTCGCCGCGTTGTCGTCGGCCGCCATGGCTCCGCCATTGTCGACCTCCTCCGCCTTGCGATCGCACGCACCAGACACCGCTCTCTAATCCGGCCAGACCCGAAGGGCAGGCCCTACCATCGCCGCACATGCGGACAATTGCGACCGACCCACCCGTACGAGACAGGGCGCCCGCGCGCCCCACCCCCTGGTACCGCCGCCCCGCGCTCATCCCCTGGGTCTGGGCCGGCGGGCTCTTCCTCCTCTACTCCGCCGTCGCCGTGCGCCGCCACCAGCTCCTGCGTACCACCGGCTACGACCTCGGCATCTTCGAGCAGGCCGTCCGCGCCTACGCCGAACTCCGGGCGCCCGTCGCCCCCTTGCGCGGCGAGGGATTCAACCTGCTCGGCGACCACTTCCACCCCCTGCTCGCCGTGCTCGCCCCGCTCTACCGGCTGTGGCCCTCCCCGCTCTGTCTGCTCCTCGCCCAGTCCGCGCTGCTCGCCGTCGCCGTCGTCCCCCTCGCCCGCCGCGCCGGGGACGTGCTCGGGCCCGCCGCCGCCCACACCGTCGCCGCCGGGTACGGGCTGAGCTGGGGCATCGCCTCCGCCGCCGCCTTCGACTTCCACGAGGTCGCGCTCGCCGTCCCGCTGCTGTCCTTCTCCCTCGAAGCGCTCGCCCGGCGCCGCTGGGGGCGGGCCGCCGCCTGGGCGGCGCCGCTGCTGCTCGTCAAGGAGGACCTGGGGTTCACGCTCGCCGCCGTCGGCGCCTACATCGCGCTCAAGGGGCCCCGCCGCCTCGGGCTCGTCACGCTGGCGGCGGGCGTCCTCGGTTCGGTCCTGGAGGTCGAGGTCCTGCTGCCCGCCTTCAACCCCGGCGGCGGCTACGCCCACGGCGGCAACCTCGCCGACGCGCAGGGCTCCCTGCTCTCCACCCTCGCCCACGCCCCGCTCGACATGCTCCGTCCCGAGGTCAAGGGGGTCACCCTGATCCTGGTCTTCGCCCCGTCCGCGCTGCTGGCGCTGCGCTCACCGCTCGCCCTGATCGCCGTCCCCACCCTCGGCTGGCGGCTGCTCTCCGAGAACGGCTTCCACTGGGGGACGGCGTTCCACTACAGCGCGATCCTCATGCCCGTCGTGTTCGCCGGTCTCGTCGACGTGCTGGGCAGACGAGCCCCGGACCGGCGTGAGCTGCGGGCCGTCCTCGCGACGGTGCTGGTCGTGACGGCCGTCCTGCTGCCGTCCTTCCCCCTCGCCCAGCTCGCCCAGCGGGCCACCTGGCACACCACGCCGCACGTGCGGGCGGCCCGCGCGCTGCTCGCCCGCATCCCCGACGGCGCCACCGTCGCCGCCTCCAACCGGCTCGCGCCGCAGCTCACCGCGCGCTGCACGGTCGTCCTCTTCCCGACGTTCCCGGTGGACGGCGAGCTCTACCGCCACGACGTCCCGCGCCTCCCGGCGCCGACCGCCGCGTGGATCGTCCACGACGAGCGGGCGCCCGAGGCCTGGCCGTACCCCTCGGGCCACTGGCCCTACCCCCTGGAGCGGCAGCTGGCCGAGCTGGAGGCCGCGACCGGGACGTACGGCTACGAGGTCGTCGCCCGCCGTGACGGCATCACCCTGCTGCACCGGCGACCGGAGGCCTGACCTGCCGGAAAGCCGCCCCGCCGGGCCGGTCGCGTCAACGTCGCGCCCTTGGGGGGCGGTCCCTCTTCGGAGGGACGGAACTCCGCCGCCACGCCGGGGCGCAAACCCGCCACGGGGCCCCGGACCCCTTGTGCCGCCTGGGATCCGGCCCATCCGGCGGGGTTCGTTCGGCGCACGTGGCGCGCAACACGACTATCGAAGGGTTATGGTGGAAACCCCCCCTCGGGCCGGTCCGTATCCCCCCCACGGACCGGCCCGTTTTTTGTGCTCCGACTGCCCTCCGGGGCGCGTCAGCCCCGGCCGGCCCAGATGTTCGTGCCCTCGGTGTCGACGGCGAAGGAGTCGATCTCCTTCAGCTCCTCCTCCGACAGCGGCGCCGCGTGCAGGGCCGCCACGTTCTCCTCCAGCTGGGCGACGCTGGACGCGCCGATCAGCGCCGAGGTCATCCGCTCGTCCCGCAGCACCCAGGACAGCGCCAGCTGGGCGAGGGACTGCCCGCGCCGCTCGGCGATGTCCGCCAGGCCGCGCAGCCGCCGCAGCACCTCGTCGGAGAGCAGGTTCGGGTCGAGGGACTTGCCCTGGGTGGCCCGCGAGCCCTCCGGGATGCCCTTCAGGTACTTGTTGGTGAGCAGCCCCTGCGCCAGCGGCACGAAGGAGATGCAGCCCATGCCGGCCGCCTCCAGGGTGTCGAGGAGGGCGTCCTCCTCGGTCCACCGGTTGATCATGGAGTACGAGGGCTGGTGGATCAGGGCCGGGACGCCCATGTCCTTGAGGATCCGGGCGGCCTCGGCGGTCTGCTCGCTGTTGTACGAGGAGACGCCGACGTACAGCGCCTTGCCCTGCTGGACGGCGGAGGCCAGGGCCCCCATCGTCTCCTCCAGCGGGGTGTGCGGGTCGAAGCGGTGCGAGTAGAAGATGTCGACGTGGTCGAGGCCCATCCGGTTCAGGGAGGCGTCGAGCGAGGACAGCAGGTACTTGCGGGAGCCCCACTCGCCGTACGGCCCGGGGTGCATCAGGTAGCCGGCCTTCGTCGAGACGACCAGCTCGTCCCGGTACGGCGCGAAGTCCTGGGCGAAGATCTTGCCGAAGTTCAGCTCGGCGGAGCCGGGCGGCGGCCCGTAGTTGTTCGCCAGGTCGAAGTGGGTGACGCCGAGGTCGAAGGCGCGGCGCAGGATCGCGCGCTGGGTGTCGAGCGCGCGGTCGTCGCCGAAGTTGTGCCAGAGACCGAGCGAGATCGCCGGGAGCTTGAGTCCGCTGCGGCCGGTGCGGCGGTACTCCATGGAGTCGTAGCGGTCCGCGGAGGCGCGGTACAGGGGGGAATCAGTCACGTATCTCTGCTTATCACGGACTTGTGACAGTCCCGGGCTGGGAGCCCGTCGCCCGTCCGCAGTAGTGTGGCGGCTTCGGGGGCCGACACTGCATGGAGGGGTAAAGAACAGTGAACCTGCGCGACCTGGTGTACGGGCTCTACGCACGCCGGGTGGAAGGCCGCCTCGACCACACCCAGGTGCCCAAGCACATCGGGGTCATCCTCGACGGGAACCGTCGCTGGGCCAAGGCGTCCGGCGGGACCCCCGAGCAGGGACACAAGGCCGGTGCGGACAAGATCCAGGAGCTGCTCGGCTGGTGTGCCGAGACGGACGTCGAGGTCGTGACGCTCTGGATGCTCTCCACGGACAACCTGAACCGCCCCGAGGAACAGCTCGTCCCGCTGCTCGGCATCATCGAGAACGCGGTGCGCGCGCTGGCCGCCGACGGCCGCTGGCGGGTCCACCACGTCGGCACGATGGACCTGCTGCCCGCTCGTACGCAGACGGTGCTGAAGGAGGCCGAGCAGGCCACCCACGGCAACACCGGGATACTCGTGAACGTCGCCGTGGGCTACGGCGGCCGGCAGGAGATCGCGGACGCGGTCCGCTCGCTGCTGCTCGAGGCCGCGGAGCGGGGCACGAGCTTCGAGGAGCTCGCCGAGATCGTCGACGTCGAGCACATCTCGGAGCACCTGTACACGCGTGGCCAGCCCGATCCGGACCTGGTGATCCGGACCAGCGGGGAGCAGCGGCTCTCCGGGTTCATGCTCTGGCAGAGCGCCCACTCCGAGTACTACTTCTGCGAGGTCCACTGGCCGGCCTTCCGCAAGGTCGACTTCCTGCGGGCGCTGCGGGACTACGCGGCGCGGCACCGGCGCTACGGCACCTGACCGGCAGCGGTCACGCCACCCGGACATTCCCGGTCGGAATCGATCACCTCGTGTTCATGAACACGTCGTCATATGCCATGGCATGGCAAGGGCTGTTCGAGGGCATATCCCCAGTGAAGTGAGCGGCACGGAGACCGCCACCCGGGAGGCCCCTTGCACCAGGACGACCGTGCGGAACACGTACGGGAGAAGCGGAGGGCCGTGGTTCGGCCCGCGCAGCGCGGCCTGAGCCCGGTCCCATTCCGCAGCGACACCGGTTCCGTCGCACCCCGACCTCACAGGGGTCTTCAGAGGGGGTCTGTCCTTCCGTGGTGACCAGCACGAAGCGCCGCCTTTCCGACCGGCGCACCTATGTTCTCGACACCAGCGTCCTGCTGGCCGACCCCAACGCCGTCTCGCGCTTCGAGGAGCACGAGGTGGTGCTCCCGATCGTCGTCGTGACGGAGCTGGAGGCCAAGCGGCACCACCCCGAGCTCGGCTACTTCGCCCGGCAGGCGCTGCGCCTGCTCGACGACTTCCGGGTCCGGTACGGACGCCTGGACGCCCCGCTCCCCATCGGGGACCTGGGCGGCACCCTGCGTGTCGAACTCAACCATTCCGACCCCGGCGTCCTGCCCGCCGGCTACAGGTTGGGGGACAACGACTCACGGATCCTCGCGGTCGCGCGCAACCTCCAGGCGGAGGGGTACGACGTCACGGTCGTCTCCAAGGACCTGCCGCTGCGCATCAAGGCCTCCTCGGTCGGGCTCCTCGCCGAGGAGTACCGCGCCGAGCTCGCCATCACGGACGCCAACGGCTGGACCGGGATGTCCGAGCTGGCGCTCTCCGGCGAGCAGGTCGACCTGCTCTTCGAGCAGAACACGCTGTACGTCCCCGAGGCCGCCGAGCTCCCGGTCCACACGGGCCTGGTGCTCCAGTCCGAGCGCGGCAAGGCGCTCGGCCGGGTCACCGCCGAGGGGAACGTACGCCTGGTCCGCGGCGACCGGGAGGCCTTCGGGCTGCACGGCCGCAGCGCCGAGCAGCGGATCGCGCTCGACCTGCTGCTCGACCCGGACGTCGGCATCATCTCCATGGGCGGCCGGGCCGGCACCGGCAAGTCGGCGCTCGCGCTCTGCGCGGGCCTGGAGGCGGTCCTGGAGCGCCGTCAGCACCAGAAGGTGATGGTCTTCCGTCCGCTGTACGCGGTCGGCGGCCAGGAGCTCGGGTACCTGCCGGGCAGCGAGTCCGAGAAGATGAGCCCGTGGGCCCAGGCCGTCTTCGACACGCTGTCCTCGGTCGCGGGCCGGGAGGTCATCGAGGAGGTGCTCGGCCGCGGGATGCTGGAGGTCCTGCCGCTCACCCACATCCGGGGCCGCTCCCTCCACGACGCCTTCGTCATCGTGGACGAGGCCCAGTCCCTGGAGCGGAACGTCCTGTTGACCGTTCTGTCCCGTATCGGGGCGAATTCGCGGGTCGTCCTGACCCATGACGTCGCCCAGCGCGACAACCTCCGGGTCGGCCGGTACGACGGAGTCGTCGCCGTGGTCGAGAAGTTGAAGGGGCATCCGCTCTTCGCGCACGTCACGCTCACCCGCTCGGAGCGCTCGCAGATCGCCGCGCTCGTGACGGAGATGCTGGAGGACAATCAGCTCTGACCGATTCGTACCCGTCTGTACGGGTAAGACAGTTGGCGCCGCCCGGCAAAGCGCAGGAGCTTAGCCGGGCGGCGCCCTGCTGTCCCGTGGATCCGTCAAAACACCTGCGCCCACCGAGGTGTGAGCTTTCACACGCAACACGGAATTGCCTTGCGGCCTCACCGTCCGGCAGAGTCTTGCTTCCGTCAGGCCCCGCATACGGCACACGTGCACCCTCAGGGGTGCGCACAGCACCACACAACTCCACAGCCGTCGCCGTATGCCGCCCACAGCACCACGGGCCCGTGTCTTCTGTGACCCCGTACGTCGGAGACCAGTGCCAGGGGCAAGATTTCGCCCGCGTGGTCACCTGTGCGGACGTGCTGGAAGGAAACCGTGTGAGCCGGATCTCGGTCCGGGGATTCGCGGTGGCTTCGGCCACTGCGGTCACCACTGTCGGCGCCATCGCCGGTGTTGCCACGGGCAACGCCGCGCAGCCCTCGGACGACAACTTCGAGGCCACCGCGGCCGACACCTCGCTGCTCGCGGACATCCCCGCCGGGGAGCAGGCCCAGGTACAGGTCTCGTCCCTCGCGGAGCAGGCCGACGTCCAGGCCGCCGCCGCCGACGCCGCCGCGAAGAAGTCCGCGGAGGAGTCCGCCCGCATCCGCGCCGCCAAGGACGCCGAGGCCAAGAAGGAGGCCGCCGACAAGGCAGCCGCCGAGGCCAAGGCCGAGGAGGAGCGCAAGGAGGCCGAGGAGCGCGCCAACCGTTCCTCCATCCGCAGCGCCAGCTCCTTCGCCTCGCAGGGCTCCTACAGCATCGCCGAAGTCAAGGCGATGGCCCGGCAGATGATGCCGTCCGACCAGTTCTCGTGCTTCAGCAACATCGTGGACCACGAGTCCGGCTGGAACTACCGCGCGACCAACCCGTCCTCGGGTGCCTACGGTCTCGTGCAGGCCCTCCCGGGCTACAAGATGGCCTCGGCCGGCGCCGACTGGCAGACCAACCCGGCCACCCAGATCAAGTGGGGCCTCAACTACATGGACAGCCGCTACGGCAGCCCGTGCGGTGCCTGGTCCTTCTGGCAGGCCAACCGCTGGTACTAGTCCCAGCGCGCTCAACCTCCGGAAGCCCCTCGCCGTCCTACGGTGAGGGGCTTCTTGCGTGTAGGTTCGCGAGGAGATACGAGCGGGGCGGGACCTGCGGGGGAAGAGGAAAAGTGATGTCCGGAGTGCCAGGCTGGCTGGGCCGGCTGGGCGAGAGCCTGAGCCGCATGGGAGAACGACTCGACGAGCGCCGGGCCGAGGCGGAGCGGGAGGACCCGCTCGGACCGCCGTACGTGTCCGACGTCCCGTACGAGGCCGCGGCCGCGACCGCCCCCGTACGGCCCGACGTCGACCCCGACACCGCCGCGCCGCTCCCGGAGCCCGCGGCCGCCGCGGCGGACAGCGGCCCCGCCGAGCAGGGCCGTTCCGTCCCCGCACCCCCCTCGTACGCGCCGGCCGTCGCCGCCCGCCCCGACCCCGTCGCCGCCATCCCCTGGGGCATGCGCGTGGCCGCCGAGGCAGGCTGGCGGCTGCTCGTCCTGGCCGGCACGGTCTGGGTCCTGATGAAGGTGATCAGCTCCGTGCAGCTGGTCGTCCTCGCCTTCGTCGCCGCGCTCCTCGTCACCGCGCTGCTCCAGCCCACCGTCGCCATGCTGCGCCGCAAGGGCCTGCCCCGCGGGCTCGCGACCGCCGTGACCGCCGTCTCCGGCTTCGTCGTCATGGGCCTGGTCGGCTGGTTCGTGGTCTGGCAGGTCATGGACAACATCGACAACCTGTCCGACCGCGTCAAGGACGGCATCGAGGAACTCAAGCACTGGCTGCTCGACAGCCCGTTCCACGTCACCGAGCAGCAGATCAACGACATCGCCAAGAACCTCAGCGAGGCCATCGGCGCCAACGCCGAGCAGATCACCTCCGCCGGACTCCAGGGCGTCACCGTCATCGTCGAGGCCATGACCGGCATCCTGCTCGCCATGTTCTGCACCCTCTTCCTGCTCTACGACGGGAAGAAGGTCTGGGAGTGGACGCTCAAGCTGGTGCCCGCCCAGGCCCGGCCCGGCGTCGCCGGCGCGGGACCCCGCGCCTGGCGCACCCTCACCGCCTACGTCCGCGGCACCGTCCTCGTCGCCCTCATCGACGCCGTCTTCATCGGCCTCGGACTGTGGTTCCTCGACGTGCCGATGGCGGTGCCGCTGGCCGTCTTCATCTTCCTGTTCGCCTTCATCCCGCTGGTCGGCGCGGTCATCTCCGGCGCCCTCGCCTGCGTCGTCGCCCTCGTCACCAACGGCGTGTTCACCGCCCTCATGGTGCTCGTCGTCGTGCTCGCCGTGCAGCAGATCGAAGGCCACGTCCTCCAGCCGTTCATCCTCGGCCGGGCCGTCCGCGTCCACCCGCTCGCCGTCGTCCTGGCCGTCGCCGCCGGCGGCCTCACCGCCGGAATCGGCGGCGCCGTCGTCGCCGTACCGCTGGTCGCCGTCCTCAACACGGTGGTCGGCTACCTCCGCGCGTACAGCACCGAACAGGCGCTCCGGAGCACCCCCGAGCCGCGCGGGGCGACGGCCTTCGCCGTGGCGCCGGTCCCGGCGCCGGGCGCCGCCGAAGGGGAGGCCAAGTGATATCCGAGCCCGAGCTGGTCGGCGGTACGGAGTTCGACGACCCCGAGGTACTCACCGAGGCGCCGCCGCCGCGCCCGCCCCGGGCCCGCCGCCCCTGGCTGTGGGCGCTCGGCGGCGCGGTGCTCGCCTCGGCCGTGTGGGGCGGCGGGCTCTACGCGTACGGACAGAAGAGGGAACCGGGCACGGACCTCGGCGGGTACGCCGCGAAGGTGGACATCTGCGGGGTGGCGAAGCTGAAGGCGCTCGGCGGGATCCTCGGCAAGCGGGGCGAGGACGGCCTCGGGCCCGAGATGGACGATCCGGCGGTGTACGAGGCGTCCTGCCAGATGACCTACGGTGATCCGGACGCCGGGTACAGCGCCTCCCTCACGTACACCCTGCACAAGGTGACCGACCCGGGGCCCGAGTTCGCGGCCCGGTCGAAGTACTACGACCTCACCACGCCGATCGGCGGTCTCGGGGAGCAGGCCTACTTCAACGACAGCGGCGGCGAGGGCGGGGACCTCAGGATCCTCGACGGGCAGGCCGAGATCGCGCTCAACATCTACCGGCAGTACTCGACCGACGCGCAGGGGCGCCCGCTCGGGGAGGGCAAGAAGATCGACCTCTCCGGCATCGACGTCCCCATGACCCAGGACATGCTGGCCCTCATGGCGGAGCTGAAGAAATGACGGAAGGGCCCCGGGGCGCGAAGCCCCGGGGCCCTTCTCGTACGACGGGTCCCGCCTACTCGGCGAGGACCGCTTCCGCGTCGAGGGTGACGCCGACCGCCTGGATCACCGCGGCGATCTTCACGGCCTCCTGGATCGTGGCGCGGTCGACACCGGCCTGGCGCAGGACCTGCTCGTGCGAGTCCAGGCACTGGCCGCAGCCGTTGATCGCGGAGACGGCCAGCGACCACAGCTCGAAGTCGACCTTCTCGACGCCCGGGTTGCCGATGACGTTCATCCGCAGGCCGGCGCGCATCGTCCCGTACTCGGGGTCCGACAGCAGGTGCCGGGTCCGGTAGAAGACGTTGTTCATCGCCATGATCGCGGCGGCGGACTTGGCGGCCTGGTACGCCTCGGGCTTCAGGTTGGCCTGGGCCTCGGGCTCCAGCTCCTTGAGCACCTTCGGCGAGCGCGAGGCGATCGCGCAGGCGAGGACGGTGCCCCACAGCTGCTGCTGCGGGAGGTCGCTGTTGCCGATGACCGAACCGAGGTTCAGCTTCAGGTCCTTGGCGAAGTCCGGTATGGCGGACTTCAGTTCGTCGAGAGCCATGTCGGGTCGCCCTTACTCGCCGGCGAGGAGCGCGGCGGCGTCGAGGGTGTTCTCGCCCTTGTTCCAGTTGCACGGGCAGAGCTCGTCGGTCTGCAGCGCGTCGAGGACCCGCAGGACCTCCTTGGGGTTACGGCCGACGGAGCCGGCGGTCACCATCGTGAACTGGATCTCGTTGTTCGGGTCGACGATGAAGACGGCACGCTGGGCGAAGCCGTCCTCGCCGCGGACGCCGCAGTCGCTCATGAGCTCGTGCTTCGAGTCCGCCAGCATCGGGAAGGGCAGGTCACGCAGGTCGGCGTGGTCCTTGCGCCAGGCGTGGTGGACGAACTCGGAGTCGCCGGAGACGCCGAGGATCTGGGCGTCGCGGTCGGCGAACTCGTCGTTCAGCTTGCCGAACGCGGCGATCTCGGTCGGGCAGACGAAGGTGAAGTCCTTCGGCCAGAAGAACACCACGCGCCACTTGCCCTCGTAGGACTTGTGGTCGATCTGCGCGAACTCCTTGCCGCTCTCCAGCGACACGCAGGCGGTCAGGTCGTAGGTGGGGAACTTGTCACCGACAGTGAGCACGCGCTCTCCTTGCAGGGTGGAAGGTGCCCTTTTGGGGTCTTCCGTGAGGGGTTGGACGGCCCACAGCATGGCACGGAGTGCATTGATCAGTGAAATAGCTAGAGTGGGTCGTGTTGATCGAAGGTGGTTATCAGTGGCATCCCGGTACAGCACCCCGCACGGCCCGCACCGAGGCAAGCAGCCCAGCCTTTCGCAGCTCAGAGCCTTCGCGGCGGTCGCAGAGCATCTGCACTTCCGTGATGCGGCGGCCGCCATCGGCATGAGCCAGCCTGCACTCTCGGGCGCGGTTTCGGCCCTCGAAGAGGCACTCGGTGTCCAGCTCCTCGAGCGTACGACGCGGAAGGTGCTGCTCTCTCCCGCGGGGGAGCGGCTCGCGGTCCGCGCCCGGGCCGTCCTCGACGCGGTCGCGGAGCTGATGGAGGAGGCGGAGGCGGCCCAGGCCCCCTTCACCGGCGTCCTCCGGCTCGGCGTGATCCCGACCGTCGCGCCGTATCTGCTGCCCACCGTGCTGCGGCTCGTCCACCGCCGCTACCCCGAGCTCGACCTCCAGGTCCACGAGGAGCAGACCTCCTCGCTCCTGGAGGGGCTCACCGCCGGGCGGCTCGACCTGCTGCTGCTCGCCGTGCCGCTCGGCGTGCCCGGCATCGCGGAACTCCCCCTCTTCGACGAGGACTTCGTCCTGGTCACCCCGGAGGGGCACCCCCTTGCCGGGCGCGACGACATCCCGCGCGAGGCCCTCAAGGAGCTCCGGCTGCTGCTCCTCGACGAAGGGCACTGCCTGCGCGACCAGGCCCTCGACATCTGCCGGGAGGCCGGTCGCACCGACGGCGCCGAGGTCACCACCACCGCCGCCGGGCTCGCCACCCTGGTCCAGCTCGTCGCCGGCGGCCTCGGGGTGACCCTGCTGCCGCGCACCGCCGTGACCGTCGAGACCGCCCGTAACACCGCCCTGTGGACCGGAAGGTTCGCCGAGCCGGCGCCCTCGCGGCGGATCGCCCTCGCGATGCGGACGGGCGCGGCCCGGCACGCCGAGTTCGAGGAGCTGGCGGCGGCCCTGCGCGGGGCGATGAAGGGGCTTCCCGTACGGGTGCTGGGCGCCTGAGCCCGTACGGACGCTCTCGTACGGGTGAGGGGCTTCCTGACACCCCCCGGTGCCAGGAGCCGACGCCCCTCTCGCACATACGAACGACGGGTTACTCCGTGCGCAGTCCGTCCGCCCTCATCAGCCGCCACAGCACCGGCATGCTCAGCAGCGTCACCACCGCGATGAGACCGAGGCCGATCCCGACGACGGGCAGGAAGACCCACCAGTCGTTCACCCGCTGACCGCCCATCCTCAGCAGGACCACCCCGAGGCCGAGGCCGCCCGCCACGGCGAGGGCGAGTCCGAGGAGGATCGGCACCGCCGTCTGCCAGAGCACCGACCAGCTCAGGGTCGAGCGGCGGGTGCCGAAGGCGACGAGCGAGGACAGCAGCCGCTTGCGGTCCCGCAGTTGCTCCAGGGTCGCCACCAGGAGCGAGGCCGCCACCAGGAGCATCGTCAGGGTGGAGCCGACGAGGATGCCGGTGCGGACGCTGGAGAACGCCGCGTCGCGCTCGGTGTCCTTGAGGGTGCGCACCCAGGACGTCGGATCGATGGCGTCCGCCGTGTTCCGTACGAGGTCGGCGGCGTCCGGCACGGCAGGGTCGAGCCGGACCATGGCCTGCGCGTCGGGTTCGTCGAGCCCGGCGGTGTCGATCGCCGCAGGGGTGGCGAGGACGCCGTACTGGTACATGCCCGTCGGATCCGGCCGGGAGTCCACGACCTTGGCGGCGGCGGGTATGCGCCACTCCGGCAGCGGTGCGCCCTTCGGGCGCTGCGGCGCGCTCGGGTGCGGATGCGGGTCGCGCAGGGCGACCGTGGCGCCGGGCCGGGCGGTCCTGGTGACGAGGGAGTCGTCCGGGTTGCCCTGTCGGCCGTGCGCGAGGAAGACGAACACGTCGCCGTCCGCGCAGGAGGGAAGCGTCGCGAACTCCCGGAGGGAGGCGCAGTCGCCGACCCGGAGCGAGGCCTGCGGGGAGAACTCCTCGCCACCCTTCAGGGGGCCGGGCCGCCACACGCGCGACTCGACGACGCCGATCACGCCGGCGACGCCCTCGGTCCGGCGCAGGCGGTCGATCATCCCCCGGGCCTCCTCGGCGGTCCTGGCGTCGGCGCCGATCGCGATCTGGGCGCGGGAGGTGTCCTCGCCGGTGGGGCTCGTGAAGTCGTTCTCCATCGCCTGGAAGAGCATCTGGAGCGCGATCGCCCCCGTCGCCGCGACGACGATTCCGCTGACCGCGCGGGCCGCCGTGCCGCTGCTCAACTGGAGCCTGCGGACCGCGAGCTGCCAGGCCACAGGACCGGCGTGCAGCCGCTTCACGCCGGCCTCGACGAGCCATGGCAGCAGCGTGGTGAGGCCGGTCAGGGCGAGTGTCGTGCCGAGCACGACGCTCACGCTGTCGATGCTCGTCTGGTTCGCCCGCACGTCGCCGATGAGCGGGACGAGGAAGGCGACGCCGGCCGCGAGCAGCAGCAGCCGCCACCACAGCCGGCGGCGGCGCGGGGTGGAGGTGCGGACGACGCCGAGCGGTTCGATGACCACCCCGCGCAGCGCGAAGAGGGTGACGACGACCGAGGCGACCGGGACGACGGCGAGGACGAGCAGGGCGAGCGCGGTCATCGGGACGACGTCGCCGGGGTAGGCGTTGACGTCCCAGATGGTGAAGATCCCCGCGAACTGCCGGGCCGCCGCGAAGAGTCCGAGGCCCACGAGCAGGCCCAGGAGCGCGCTCGCGAGGGATTCGCCGGCCGCGATCCGCCGGGTCATGGCGGTGTCCGCGCCGATCAGCCGCAGTGCCGCGAGCCGCCGGTCGCGCTGCTCGCCGCCGAAGCGGACGGCGGTCGCGACGAAGACCAGGACGGGGAGGAGCAGGACGACGCAGGCGACGACGACGAGGAGGATCAGGAACGCGTTCATCGGTTCCTCGGGCACCGACCAGCCGTAGCGGGTGCCGCGCCCGTCGAGGTTCTCGGCGTCGAGGAAGTCGACGTGGGCGACGTACCGGAGTTCGGCGGGGCCGATGAGTCCGGCCGGGCCGATCGTCCCGGCGATCTCGTAGGGGAGCCGCTTCTTGAGGAGGGCGCCCTCGGGGGAGTCGAGCAGTTCGCCGAGTGCGGGGGAGACCAGCATCTCGCCGGTCCGGGGGAAGGCGGGGGCGCCCGGCGGGAGCGGGGGCGCGTCGCCCTCGGGGCGCAGCAGCAGTCCGCTGACGACGTCGTCCCGGTAGACGGTGGTCCGGCTCAGGTGGAGGAAGGAGTCGGGGCGGGGCGAGGTGACCTCCTCGCTGCCGTCGACGGCCCGGACCGACTCCCGCACCTCCCGCTGGAAGAGCATGTTCGGGAAGGAGGCGGCGAGCAGCAGCAGGGCCACGCCGAAGCCGACGCCGGTCGCGGTCAGTACGGTGCGGAGCAGGCCGGAGCGGCCGCCGGTGACCGCGAAGCGGGCGCCGAGCGTCAGGTCGCGGGCCCAGGTGCCGGGGCTCATGCGGCCCACACCGAGTCCCGTACCGAGCCGTCCCGTACGACGACCTCGCGGTCGGAGTAGGCGGCGACCCGGGCCTCGTGGGTGACGAGGACGACGGCGGCGCCGGTGTCACGGGAGGCGTCGGTGAGGAGCCGCATGACCCGCTCGCCGTTGAGGGAGTCGAGCGCGCCGGTCGGCTCGTCGGCGAAGATCACGCGCGGGGCGGTGACGAGGGCGCGGGCGACGGCGACGCGCTGGCCCTGGCCGCCGGATATCTCGCCGGGGCGTTTGCCGGCGACGGTGTCGACCTCCAGGCGGGCGAGCCACTCGGCGGCCCTGGCCTCGGCGGTCTTGCGCTTCTCGCCGTTGAGGCGGAGCGGGAGGGCGACGTTCTCGACGCAGGTCAGCTCGGGTACGAGCTGGCCGAACTGGAAGACGAAGCCGAAGTCGGTGCGGCGCAGGGAGCTGCGGGCCCCGTCGGAGAGCGCGGTGAGCTCGCGGCCGTCGTAGGTGATGGTGCCGGCGTCGGGGCGCACGATGCCCGCCAGGCAGTGCAGGAGCGTCGACTTGCCGGAGCCCGAGGGGCCCATGACGGCGACGACCTCGCCGGCCCGGAGGGCGAAGTCGGCGCCGGCGAGCGCCGGGGTCGGGCCGTAGGCCTTGTCCAGGCCGGTGGCGTGCAGGAGCGGGGTGGGGCTCATCGGCGGATCTCCTCGGCGAGCGCGTCGAGGCGGGCGGCGGTCAGTTCGAGCCAGCGCAGGTCCGCTTCCAGGTGGAAGAGGGCGTGGTCGCAGATGAGCTGGTCGGCGAGGTCGCCGTCCCGCTTGCGCCGGGTGAGTTCGCGCATCAGCCGGAGGTGCTCGGCGCGCTGGGTGTCGAGGAGCTCGGCGGCGCCGCGGCCGGTGAGCAGGGCCAGGACGACCTTGGTGTAGAGCGTGGACTGGAGGTACGGCTCCGGCTTCTCGGGGGTGGCGAGCCACTGGGCGACATCGGTGATGCCGGCCTCGGTGATCGCGTACCGCTTCCGCTCCGGGCCGCCGCCGGCCTCGATGCCGTCGACGACGACCAGGCCGTTCTTCAGGAGCCGGGACATCGTCGAGTAGACCTGGCCGTAGTGGAGCGGCCGGTCCTGGCCGAACTTCTCGTCGAAGGCGCGCTTGAGGTCGTAGCCGTGGCGCGGGCCGGACTCCAGGAGCCCGAGGAGGGTGTGACCGATGGACATGGCACCACTGTACACGCGGTGTATACGCACGATGTATAGCCGGACCCGGCTGGGTCCGTCACCAAGCGGAACCGACCCTTCACGCAACCATCCGTCCGGCCCGAGCGTCGGTTCCTCTGGGCGTGGGTGCTGATTCTCACGTCCGGAAAAGACGTGATCGGTTGTCCTTTGTCCGCCTCGTCGGTGTTAGCTTGCTGAGCTGATCCGGCGCGGACGGGCTCAGCACCGAGGGCGCCGGACACACGACGAGCGGAGCGACGGGACACATGGGCCGACCGGACAAGGGCAAGGCGAAGAAGCGCGGCATACGCCGTCTCTTCACCTGGAAGAAGCTCCTGGGCACCTTCTTCGTGTGCTGCCTGCTCGGCATGGGTGCCCTCTACGTCGTCTACCTGATGGTCCCGGTGCCGTCGGCCAACGCCGAGGCGACGATGCAGAGCAACATCTACAAGTACTCCAACGGCAAGATCCTCGCCCGCACGGGCAAGATCAACCGTGAGATCGTCGGCCTCGACAAGATCCCACTGAAGGTCCAGAACGCGTTCGTCGCCGCCGAGAACAAGACCTTCTACAAGGACAACGGCGTCGACATCAAGGGCACCACCCGCGCCGCCTGGAACACGATCACCGGCAAGGCCAAGCAGGGTGGCTCGACCATCACCCAGCAGTACGTCAAGAACTTCTACCTGAGCCAGGACCAGACGGCCACGCGCAAGCTCAAGGAAATGGTCATCGCCATCAAGGTGGACCAGAACATGAGCAAGAGCGACATCCTCGCCGGCTACATGAACACCAGCTACTACGGGCGCAGCGCCTACGGCATCCAGGCCGCCGCCCGCTCGTACTACGGCGTCGACGCCACCCAGCTCACCACCGCGCAGGGCGCCTACCTCGCCTCGCTGCTCCAGGCGCCCAACCAGTACGACTGGACGTCCGCGAGCGCCACCGGCCGCAAGCTCGTCGAGGAGCGCTGGAACTACGTCCTCGACAACATGGTCGGCGAGGGCTGGCTCACCCCCTCCGAGCGCGCCGGCATGAAGTTCCCCGTCCCGCAGAAGCCCAAGCCCGCCCCCGGCATGGAGGGCCAGACCGGCTACATCGTCGAGGCCGCCAACCAGGAGCTGATGCGCCAGGGCATCAGCGAGGAGGACATCAAGTCCGGCGGCTGGACGATCACCCTCAACATCGACGAGAAGAAGCAGAAGGACCTCGTCAAGGCGGTCGACAAGCAGCTGGAGTCCAAGCTCGACCGCAAGGGCGACAAGAAGCAGGCCACCGTCCAGGCCGGCGCCACCTCCGTCGACCCGAAGACCGGCGCGGTCGTCGCGCTGTACGGCGGCGTCGGCGCCACCGAGCACTGGATGTCCAACGCGACCCGCCGCGACTACCAGCCCGCCTCCACCTTCAAGCCGCTCGTCCTCGCCTCCGCCGTCGACAACCAGGCGGTCACCCAGGACGGCCGGAAGATCGGCCTCGGCACGGTCTACGACGGAGACAGCAAGCGCCCGGTCGTCGGCAGCCCCATCGACTTCGCGCCGGAGAACGAGGACGACTACAGCTACGGCCCCGTCACCGTCCAGAAGGCCACCAACAAGTCGATCAACTCGGTCTACGCCCAGATGATCGTCGACGTCACCCCGGCCAAGGCCAAGAAGACCGCCCTCGCCCTCGGCATGAAGGACGGCGCGGACTTCCCCGAGAGCCCCGCCATCTCCCTCGGCACCATGGGCGCCTCGACCATGGACATGGCCGGCGTCTACGCCACGCTCGACAACCACGGCAAGAAGGTCACCCCGACCCTGGTGAAGACCGCCACCCACAAGGACCGCACGGTCCAGGGCGCCCAGGCGATCGGCGAGCAGGTCATCAGCCGCGAGGCCGCCGACACCGCCACCCAGGCCATGACGGGCGTCGTGAAGAGCGGCTCCGGCTTCCGCGCCGCCGGCGACTACGAGGCCGCCGGCAAGACCGGCACCTCCGAGAACAACCGCTCCGCCTGGTTCGTGGGCTACACCCCCGAACTCGTCACCGCCGTCGGCCTCTTCGGCGAGGACGCCCAGGGCAACCAGGTCACCCTCACCGACACCATCAACGAGGGCCGCGCCAACGGTGGCCGTACGCCCGCCCAGATCTGGGGCGACTACACCGAGCGCGCGCTGAACGGCGGCTCGGACGCCACCTTCGACCTGGAGACCGACGGCGCCGCCCCCGACGGCACCCTGCCGGAGCCCACCGAGAGCAGCGAGGCCCCGGCGACCGAGGAGCCGACCGAGGAGCCGACCACGGCCCCCACGGGCCCGACGGCCCCGCCGACCTCCACGGCCACCACCCCGCCGCAGCCGACCGGCGACCCCGTCACCACGCCGCCGGAGCCCACCGGGGAGCCGACGGCCACCGAGGAGCCGACGACCGCGCCGACCACGATCCAGCCGCCCGACGCGGGCGACCCCGTCGTGAACAGCAGCGCCCGCCCGCCCCGCTGACGACACACGCCGAAGGCCGGACCCCTCGCACGGGGTCCGGCCTTCGGTGCTTTCCCGCGGGTACGGGGCTCAGGTACGGGACTCAGGTACGGGTCGCCAGCTCGAACCAGACCACCTTGCCGCCCGAAAGCCGGGTCGCCCCCCACCGCCGGGCCAGCCGGTTCACCAGGAAGAGCCCGCGCCCGCCCTCGTCGGTGTCGCGCGCCCGCCGCTGCCGGGGCAGCTGCGGAGAGTCGTCGCCGACCTCGCAGCGCAGCACGTCCGTACGGAGCAGCCGCAGGGTCACCGGACGCTCCGCGTACCGCACGGCGTTCGTCACGACCTCGCTGATCAGCAGCTCGACCGAGTCCGTCAGCTCCTCCAGGTCCCAGCGGGCCAGCGCCCGCCGGGCGAGCCGCCTGGCCCGCCCCGGGGCGGCGTCCTCCGGCTCCAGGAACCAGTACGCCACATCGCTCGGCGCGATCCCGTCGAACCGGGCCGCGAGCAGCGCGATGTCGTCGTCCCGGTCGCCGGGACCCAGCATGTCCAGGACGTCGTCGCAGAGCGCTTCGAGCGGCGGCGAGTGGTCCGGGCCCGTCAGCTGCGCGGTCGCCGCGAGGCGCTCCCGCAGCTGCTCGATCCCCGTCCACACGTCCCGCAGCCGGGACTCGACGAGACCGTCCGTGTACAGCAGCAGCGTCGCGCCCGCCGGGGCGTCCAGCTCGACCGCCTCGAAGTCCACCCCGCCGACCCCGATCGGGGCGCCGGGCGGCACCCGCAGCACCTCGGCGCGGCCGCCCAGGTGGAGCAGTATCGGCGGCGGATGGCCCGCGTTGGCGACCGTGATCCGGTGCGAGACCGGGTCGTACACCGCGTACATGCAGGTCGCCATACGGTTCTCGCCGAGCCGCTGCGCCTGCTCGTCCAGGTGGTGCAGGACCTCCTGCGGAGGCAGGTCGAGACCGGCCAGGGTCTGCGCCGTGGTGCGCAGCTGGCCCATGATCGCCGCCGAGGTCATGGAGTGGCCCATGACGTCGCCGACGACCAGGGCGACCCTGCTGCCGGGCAGCGGGATCGCGTCGTACCAGTCGCCGCCGACCCGGGCCGTCTCGGCCGCCGGCAGATAGCGCGAGGCCAGCTTGACGCCGGTCGGCTGCGGCAGCGAGTCCGGCAGCATCGTCCGCTGGAGCTCGTCCGCGATGTACGCCTCACGGCCGTAGAGCACGGCCTTGTCGATGCCGAGCGCGGTGTGCGTGGCCAGCTGCGCCGCGACCAGCAGGTCGTTCGGCTCGAAGCCGGCCCGCTCGGGGCGGCGCAGGAACACGGCCGCGCCGATCACCCGGCGCCGGCCGCGCAGCGGCGCGAGGACCGCCCGCAGCCCGCCGGGCAACGGGTGCTCGGGGCCGAGGAGTTCGGTGAGGGCGGACTTCGCGGCCGCGGAGTCGCCGAAGACCGGCCGCACCCCGCGCAGCACCTCGGCGAGCGCCCCGCCGTTCCGTACCTCGCAGAGTTCGGCCGCGGGGGTCGGTTCCGGATCGGGTACGAGGACGAGCTCCTCGCCCTCCAGATCGCTTAACCGGAGCCGGTCCGTGCGGCGCAGCCGCAGCACGAACGGCGCCACCGGCCGCTCGTCGCCCACCGGGAGCGGGTCGCGGAGGTAGACCAGGATCTCGTCGGAGAAGGTCGGCACGGTGGCCCGGCACAGGCCGAGGACGATCTCGTCCAGGTCGATGCCGCGCGCGATGCGCCGGGTCGCGGCCCCGACGAACCGCAGCCGCTCGCCCTCCCGCCGCGCGGAGCCGTCCCCGCCGCGCGACCCGCCGGGCGGTTGCGGGGAGACGGCGACGGCGACCGCGCCGGGGGTGCCGGGGTGGCCCGGGCCGCCGGGGGTGTCCGGGTGGCCCGTGCCGGCCGGCATCTCCGGCGTGGTGGGCTGCGTGGGTGCCTCCGCGCCCGGGGTCGCGGGGATCGCCGGGCCGCCCGCCTGGGCGGGCAGGTCGGAGGGCAGGCCGGCCGCCGCCTCCTGGCGAGGCCGCGCGCGTTCCTGCGGCCGGGCAGCCAGGGGCTGCCGGCCTTCGTGGGAGGTGGGATGCTCCGTCACGCGTGGGATTCCGTCCGTCCGGGCCGGTGGTGCGATGCACTCGCTCTTCTCGCCGATGCCGCGCCTTCGGCGGGGGTAAACCCCTCGTATGCAGCGGATGTGGACGTTCCGCGAGCTGCGGCAACGGCAGGGGTCGCAACACCCGGGCGCACGTCCGGCACTGCTCTCCCCCTCGTGGATGACTTCTGGTCAGGTCCTGCGCTGTGCTGAGTCGTTGACGTGCGGTTCGGTCGGTCTGACGTGGTGTTCGGTCCGTCTGTGCCGTGCGGAGGACGATCCTACGTTTGAACCCCGGGGGCGCATCAAGGGTCTCACGGCGCCGTGTGCGCCGGAGTGCGATCCCAGTCCGCCGGCAGATCCGGAACCCGCCAGCCCGGATCGGGCCGCCAGTCCTCCCAGCCGTCCGCGAACGGCGTCCCCCATCTCTTGATCCGCTCCACCGCCCGCTCCCCGGCCGCCCGCACCCCGGCGGCCTGCTCCGGGCTCATCAGGCCGGACCGCTGGGCCTGCGCGAACTCGTCCTCGTCCCGCCACAGCCAGCTGCGGTCGGGGTAGACGGAGATGTCGAGGAAGTGGTCCTCGGAGTCGAAGCCGCCGGACCACCGGACCCGCGGCTCCTCGAGGTTCACGTACCAGCTGCGGAAGCGCCAGCCGCGCTCCCAGAACAGCCACACCGACCACGGCTCTTCGGGCCGCGCCAGCTTGAGCACCCCGCTGCCGGCCCAGCGGGTGCGCTCGGTGGTGCGGGGGGCGGTGTAGCGGGTGGCGAGCGGCTCCTCGTGGACGGCCGTGCCGTCGGCGAGGACGGGCCGGACGCACTCGGTGCCGGGCGCCATCCAGACCGCGAGCAGCTCGGGCGTGTCCTGGACGACCGTCACCGGCCGGCAGATGTGCACCGCTCCGGTGCCATTGCCGCGGTAGCGCCAGAGGATGTGATCCCCCGGCGCCCAGTGCTGAGGGCCGCCCGATCCTGTCATGCGCAGATCTTAGGGGCGCGCTCCCACGACCGCTGCGGCACAGATCACCAAGGAGTCGGCTACCGGTCACGGACGAAACGGCTACCGGCCGGTCGCCGGAGGCCGGGGGTGCGGGCCCCGGTCGCCACCGGCCGGTCGCCGTCGGTGGGGCCGCCGGCCTACGGGTGCGTCATGCGCAGCACGTCCAGCGCCTCGTCGAGCTGCTCGACGGTGAGGTCGCCGCGCTCCACGTAGCCGGACTCGAGGACCACCTCGCGGATGGTCTTCCGCTCGGCGAGGGACCTCTTCGCGACCTTCGCCGCCTCCTCGTAGCCGATGTACTTGTTCAGCGGGGTGACCACGGACGGCGACGACTCGGCGTACTCCCGGGCGCGCTCCACGTTCGCCGTGATCCCGTCGACCGTGCGGTCGGCGAGCAGCCGGGAGGCGTTGGCCAGAAGCCGTACGGATTCCAGGAGGTTCTTGGCCATCACCGGCAGCATCACGTTGAGCTCGAAGTTCCCGGCCGCGCCCGCCACCGCCACGGTGGTGTCGTTCCCGGTCACCTGGGCGGCGACCATCAGGACCGCCTCGGGGATCACCGGGTTCACCTTGCCCGGCATGATCGAGGAGCCGGGCTGGAGGTCGGGGAGGTTGATCTCGGCGAGGCCGGTGCGCGGGCCGCTGGCCATCCAGCGAAGGTCGTTGGCGATCTTCGTGAGGGAGACGGCGATGGTCCTGAGCTGCCCGGACGTCTCCACCAGGCCGTCGCGGGCGCCCTGGGCCTCGAAGTGGTCGCGGGCCTCGGTCAGCGGCAGGCCGGTGGCGCGGGCGACCTCGGCGATGACGGCCGCGGAGAAGCCGGCCGGGGTGTTGATGCCGGTGCCCACCGCCGTACCGCCGAGGGGGAGTTCGGCGAGCCGGGGGAGCGCCGCGCGCAGCCGCTCGGCGCCGTACCGGACCTGGGCCGCGTAACCGGCGAACTCCTGGCCCAGGGTGACCGGAGTGGCGTCCATCAGATGCGTACGGCCCGACTTCACCACCGACGAGAATTCGGCCGATTTTCGCTCCAGGGCGGCGGCCAGGTGATCGAGGGCGGGGATCAGGTCACGGGTGACGGCGGCGGTGGCCGCGATGTGGATGGAGGAGGGGAAGACGTCGTTCGACGACTGCGAGGCGTTGACGTGGTCGTTGGGGTGGACCTCGCGGCCCTCCGGCAGCCGCTCGGTGGCGAGGGTGGCGATCACCTCGTTGGTGTTCATGTTGGACGAGGTGCCCGAGCCGGTCTGGAAGACGTCCACGGGGAAGTGCTCGTCCCAGCGCCCCTCCGCGACCTCGTCGGCGGCCGAGGCGATCGCCTTCGCGCGGTCCTCGTCGATCACGCCGAGCTCGGCGTTGACCTTCGCGGCGGCCGCCTTGATGCGGGCCAGAGCCTCGATGTGGGCGCGCTCCAGGCGCTGCCCGGAGACCGGGAAGTTCTCCACGGCCCGCTGGGTCTGGGCCCGCCACTTGGCGTGCGCGGGGACCCGCACCTCGCCCATGGAGTCGTGCTCGATCCGGTATCCATCGTCCTGGTTCATGTATCCAACCTCCAATAAAAGATGAGCACTTGTCTTGTTCGATGTATTCCCAAGGCGCGTACCGGCCAGTAAAAACCGTGGGTAACCCCACTTCCAGGAGGCGCAGTGAAGCGCACCAGGTACAGACTCCGCTGGCCCGTCGCGGCCGTCGCCGCCGCCGCGGCGGCCCTCGGCAGCATGACCGCAGTCGCCCCCGCCGGCGCGGCCGACACGAGCACCGCGGCCGGAATCACCTCCGTACCGCTCTCTCCCGAGCTGGAGGCGATCCGGGCGGCCGAGGCCACCAAGATCTACGGCAGCCCCGAGGAGCGCCCGCTCGCCCAGCGCAGGACCGGCCTGATCTCGCTGGGCGACAGCGAGATCTCCGGCGAGGGCGTCGGCACGTACGAGTCGCCCACCAACGGGCCCACCAACTGGTGCCACCGCTCCCCGGACGCCGCCATCCACCGCACCGGGATCCCCGCGGACCTCACCTTCAACGTGTCCTGTTCCGGCGCCTACACCGGGAACATCCGGATCGGCGGCTCCAAGCAGTACGCCGACGAGCTCGTCCAGAGCGACAACCTCGCCATCAAGGCCCGCAACACCCGCATCAAGATGGTCCTGCTCGTCGCCGGCGCCAACGACGACCTGCAGTTCGGGCCCGTCATGACCGACTGCGTCCAGCGGTACGTGCTCAGCCAGGGCACCTGCGAGCCCAAGTACGCCCCCGGCTGGCAGGCCCGCGTCGACGGACTCGTCCCCAAGGTCGAGCAGACCGTCCGCGACCTCAGGACCGTCATGCGCGACGCCGGATACGCCGACGGCGACTACAAGCTCGTCGTCATGGGCTACCCCAGCCCGATCGGCCCCGACTTCCACGACAACCCGAACTTCCCCGGCAAGCTCGCCTGCGGCGGCATGGGCTACGACTCCGACACCAAGTGGGGCCGCAACACCGCCGTCCCCGCCTTCGAGCGCGGCATGCGCAGGATCGCCGCCGACACCGGCGCCACCTACCTCGACAACTCGCGCCTCTTCCACGGCCACGAGGTCTGCATGGAGGACACCTGGGCCCGGGGCCTCTACATCGACCTCTCCAAGCCCGGCGGCCTCGACGAGAACTCCGTACGCCAGTCCTTCCACCCCAACAAGAGCGGCCACGGCGCCTTCGCGTCCTGCCTGACCCAGATCTACAACTCGGGCCTGCGCGAGGCGAGCTGCGCCGACGTCAACTCCTCCGGCACCCCGACGCTCTTCCCGCTCGCCTGGGACGACGCGTACCAGCCGCTGAGGAACCAGGCGACCGGCAACTGCCTGGACGTCAACGCCTCCGAGTCCGCCAACGGCACCGCCGTCCTCGGCTGGGACTGCCACGGCGGCCGCAACCAGGGCTGGTGGTACGACTCCGCCCGGCAGACCGTCCACACCCAGCTCACCCAGGACCGCTGCCTGGACGTACCGGGAGCCGCCTACCAGGCCGGCAAGGCCCTCATCGTCTGGAACTGCAGCGGCGCCGCCAACCAGAAGTTCGTCCGTGACGGCGCCACGATCCGGCCCGCCGCCGCGACCGGACTCTGCCTCGCCCAGAGCGCGGCGAAGGAGCCGGTCAGGCTCCAGAACTGCGACGGCTCCGCGAACCAGAAGTTCGCGTAAGGGCCTTCGGAAACCCCGTGGCCTCCGTCCGGTGCGGGACGGGGGCCACGGTCATGCTCAGAGCGCCTTCGTCCGGTGCGGGGCCACGGTCATGCTCAGAGCGCCTTCGTCGTGCTCTTCGCCAGCTCGTAGGCCGGGAGCATCTCCCGGTGCTCGTCGGTGTCGAGCCCGCCGAGATGGACGATGACGACCGCGCCCTTCGGGGTGGAGACGGCGAAGGCCCGCTCCTCCTTGGACTCCTCCATCAGCTCGTTGTAGACCGTGTAGGTCACCTCGGTCGCGGGCAGCGCGCCCGCCTTCGTCTCCCGGTAGGTCACCGCCGAACTGCCCTTCTCCGCCTTCACGAAGCCTTCGAGGGCCGTGCGGGCCGGGCCCTTCGGGGCCGTCCACACCCGCAGGTAGCCGATGTTCCCCGAGGGCTTGGCGTCGACCTCGCAGCGGACGGTGGCCGGGCCCTGCCGCGTGAGCGCCGCGAACTCCGGGTCCTCGGGGTTCTTGATGGCCTCCGGCTTCCAGTCCTCCGCGAGCCCGAAGGAGACGGGCAGCGCGCAGGCCGACCCCGGACCGCCGAGGGTCGCGGCGGCCCGGGGCGCGGCGGGCGCGCTGGACGTCTTGTGCGTGCCGGCCGCCGGGGCGACGGGCTTCGGGGTCGTACCGCAGGCGGTCAGCAGCAGTCCGGCCACCGCCACGAGGGCGGCGGGGACGGCCGTACGTATCGGTCGTGCTCTGTCTGGCATGGCGCCATGATCCCCGACGCCGCCGCCGCGGATTGCGCCGGACGGGCGAATCCGGCGTGATCGCCGCACAATGTGAAGCGTGCCGAGGGGGACCCCCATCCCACGGGAGGCAGGACATGACCCGCACCTTCAGGAGGATCGGCTCGCTCTGCGCCGGTACGGTCGCGGCGGTCACCTTCGCCGCCGCCGCCCCCGCCCAGGCCGACAACGGAGACGGCTTCGAGTTCACGCTCTACGCCAAGCAGGTCCCGCCCCCCGCGGCGGACGAGAGCGGCCCACCGCCCAAGGTCGGGGACGCCCCCGTCTTCGCCGACGACCTCTACAAGACCAAGGGCGGCGAGAAGGTCGGCCGCGACGGCGTGGCCTGCGCCGTGGTGCGCGTCTCCGGCGACCAGGTCGACATGAACTGCGTCGGCACCATCGTCCTGAACGGCGGACCGGGCGGACAGCTCGCCGCCCAGGCCCTCACCACCTTCGACACCTCGAACGACACGCCCTCCGCCTTCGACCTCGCCGTCACCGGCGGCACCGGTGACTTCACGAGCGCGCGCGGCTACATCAGCGTGACCCCCGACGGGGACTACGACCGGATGGACTTCCACATCACCAAGCGGTAGGCGACGGGCAGGGCTAGGAGAGCTTGCCGCCGTAGTCCGGGAGCTTGAAGGCGCGCTCGGCGTGGCCGCCGACGAGGTCGGTCGTGTTGTTGCCGATGTTCGCGATGATCGTGTAGCCCTTGGCCTCGATCTCGGCGCGCTTCTCGGTCTTGTACGCGCTGACCTCGGCGAACAGGTCGGGGAGCGAGCGCACGTACAGCCCGTCGACGGGGTAGCCGGCCTTCTTCAGGTTCCAGTCCGTCAGGGAGTAGATGATCCCGGGGCGGGCGGTGACGAAGAAGACGGCCACCCCGCGCGCGTGGGCGTCGTTGACGAGCGCGCGCACGTCCGCGATGGCCGGGGTCGGCAGCTCCCAGAACGGGTGGAAGTCCGTCTCCAGGGAGCTGTTGTCGATGTCGAGGACGATGGCCTGCTTCTCGCGGCCGGCGTTCTCCGAGCGCGCCTCGATGTACGGGCGGGCCTCGGCGACGACGGCGGCGACGTCGTGGCGCCAGGTCGTGTAGTCGACGTCCGCGAGGGCCGCGGCCGAGGTGACGTGGGTGTCGGGGTCGGCGGCGGAGGCGGCGGGCGCGGCACCGACGACGAGGACGGCGGTCAGGCCGAGGGCCGCGGCGGTGGTCTTGGCGGAGGGCATGGGGGGCTCCCGAGTGGTGGGTCGAACCGGCTCAGTGATTGACATGCTCGCGACCCATACTGACCAGTAGGCAACGGGAGGGCTACCGGTTGGTAGCGACTTTCTGAGCGAAAGATCTTTCCGGGCGGAGATCCCTTCCGGGCGGAGAAAAACGACGCCCCCCGGCCGGGAAGGCCGAGGGGCGTCGCGAGAGCCCTACGAGATCGGGAGAGATCAGGCGAGACCGGGACCCCGCACCGGGATGTGCGTGAACGTCGGCTCCGGGGCCGGGTTCTGGAAGAAGTCGTTGCCCTTGTCGTCCACCACGATGAACGCCGGGAAGTCCTCGACCTCGATCTTCCAGACCGCCTCCATGCCGAGCTCCTCGTACTCGACGACCTCGACCTTCTTGATGCAGTCCTGCGCGAGGCGCGCCGCCGGGCCACCGATCGAGCCCAGGTAGAAGCCGCCGTGCGCGCCGCACGCGTCCGTGACCTGCTTGCTCCGGTTGCCCTTGGCCAGCATGACCTTCGAGCCGCCCGCGGCCTGGAACTGCTCCACGTACGAGTCCATGCGGCCGGCCGTCGTCGGACCGAAGGAACCGGAGGCGTAACCCTCGGGGGTCTTCGCGGGGCCCGCGTAGTAGACCGGGTGGTCCTTCAGGTACTGCGGCATCTCCTCGCCCGCGTCCAGGCGCTCCTTGATCTTGGCGTGCGCGATGTCGCGCGCCACGACCAGCGGGCCGTTGAGGGAGAGACGGGTCTTGACCGGGTACTTGGTCAGCTCGGCGAGGATGTCGTCCATCGGCTGGTTGAGGTCGATCTTGACGACGTCGCCGGCCTCGTCCAGGTGGGAGTCCTCGGTCTCCGGCAGGAAGCGCGCCGGGTCGGTCTCCAGCTGCTCCAGGAAGACGCCCTCGGCGGTGATCTTCGCGACGGCCTGGCGGTCGGCCGAGCAGGACACGGCGATCGCGACGGGCAGCGAGGCGCCGTGACGGGGGAGGCGGACGACGCGGACGTCGTGGCAGAAGTACTTGCCGCCGAACTGCGCGCCGATGCCGATCTTCTGCGTCAGCTCGAAGACCTTCTCCTCCAGCTCCTTGTCGCGGAAGCCGTGGCCGGTCTCGGCCGAGCCCTCGGTGGGCAGCTCGTCCAGGTAGTGCGCGGAGGCGTACTTCGCGGTCTTGAGCGCGAACTCGGCGCTGGTGCCGCCGACGACGATCGCCAGGTGGTACGGCGGGCAGGCCGCCGTGCCGAGCGAACGGATCTTCTCCTCCAGGAACTTCATCATGGAGGCCTCGTTCAGGACCGCCTTGGTCTCCTGGTAGAGGAAGGACTTGTTGGCCGAGCCGCCGCCCTTGGCCATGAAGAGGAACTTGTACGCGCCGCCGTCGGTCGCGTACAGCTCGATCTGCGCGGGCAGGTTCGAGCCGGTGTTCTTCTCCTCCCACATGGTCACCGGGGCCATCTGCGAGTAGCGCAGGTTGAGCTTGGTGTACGCGTCGTAGATGCCCTTGGACAGGGCCTCCTCGTCGCGGCCGGAGGTCAGCACGTTCTGGCCGCGCTTGCCCATGACGATCGCGGTGCCGGTGTCCTGGCACATCGGGAGCACGCCCGCGGCGGCGATGTTCGCGTTCTTGAGGAGGTCGAGCGCGACGAACTTGTCGTTGTTCGACGCCTCCGGGTCGTCGATGATCCGGCGCAGCTGGGCCAGGTGCGCCGGGCGCAGGAAGTGCTGGATGTCGTGGATGGCCTCGGCGGCCAGCTTGCGCAGCGCCTCCGGCTCGACCTTGAGGAACGTACGCCCGTCGGCCTCGAAGGTGGAGACACCTTCGGAGGTCACCAGGCGGTACGGCGTGGTGTCCTCTCCCAGGGGGAGCAGATCGGAGTACGCAAACTCAGGCATGACGGCGGCCATTCCTCACTCGGCAGACAGCTGCGCCGCCTCCGTTGGCGGCGCGCCCTCCAGCGTATGACGCGGGGGCGGCGCCGATCCTGTGAGGTAAGGCTCAGTAGCGGGCGGAAGGGTGCCGGAATGGCGTGTTTCCGTGCCCGGACGTGCGCGTCCGGGGGTGTCCCCTAGGGGACGGGACCAGGGTCTGTCCCTCTGGTTGCGATCTATCGCGTTTCGCTAGGCTGACTTCGTGGACCTCGAAAAGCAGCCCGAACCCGAGAAGCAGCCGCAGCCGCAGCGGCCGGTCGCCCCCGCCGAGCCCGCTCTCGCCGGGCCCGCCCACGTCGATCCGCAGGGTTCGCTGCGGGCCTCGGACGCCGACCGCGACCGCGTCGCGGACATCCTCAGGGACGCCCTCGCCGAGGGACGGCTCGACGCCGAGGAGCACTCGGACCGGATCGACGCGGTCTACCGGGCCAAGACCGTCGGGGAACTGGAGCCGATCGTCCGCGACCTGCCGGCCGCCCGGACCGCCCGCGAGCCCGAACCGGCCGTGGCCTGGGGCCCGGACGACCCCGAGGGCCCCGCGGAGAGCCTCGTCGCGATCTTCTCCAGCACGACCCGCAAGGGCCGCTGGCGGGTGAGCCGCCGGACGAACGCCTTCGCCCTCTTCGGGAACGTCGAGATCGATCTGACCGAGGCGATCTTCGCCCAGCGGCTGACCACCATCAACGCCACCTCGATCTTCGGCAACGTGGAGGTGCGGGTCCCGGAGAACATCAGCCTGCGCGGCAGCGGCAGCGGCGTCTTCGGGAACTTCGAGGTCGTGACCCTGGAAGGGGCCGACCCGCAGGCCCCGGTCGTCGTCATCAACGGCTACTCGGTCTTCGGGAACGTGGAGGCCAGGCCCAAGCGCGGCAAGTGGATCACCGACCTCCAGGGCAGGCTGCGCAAGCACCTCGGACACTGACGACCGGCGCCGTCCCGGGGGCCGCTCCGGTCGCTGGTGCAAGGGCCCTTCCGGGAGCCCTTGTGGGGCGCCCCCGGAGGTGACCGGAATTCGCCCTCGGGTATCCGCAGTGCGGAACGGCGGGGCACGCAGTGCATAGGCGCGCGCACAGCGGGTAGGGCTGGTGCATCGCCGCTCGCTCGCGAAGCCGTCGTCAGGAGTAGACCGTGCTGCAACTGCCGCATCAGCCCCTCCAGGTCGCCGCCGTACCCCCTCAGCGCGCCCCTGCCCGGGAGGACGAGGCCGGTCCATGGCACGCGGAGGCGGTGTGCCGCCGGGACGAGGCCGGGCTCTTCTTCGCGCCCTCCAAGGAGCCGACCGCCGCGCGGCTCGCCCGCGAGGAGGCGGCCAAGCGGGTCTGCGCGCGCTGTCCGGTCATGGTCGAGTGCCGGGAGCACGCCCTGCTCCAGCCCGAGCCGTACGGGGTGTGGGGCGGGCTCACCGCGGCGGAGCGCCGCGTCGTCCTCGCCCGGCGCCGGCGGCGTGAGGTCGAGCTGCGGAAGGCCGCCGCGACCGAGCGGATCGCCCAGGCGGGCTGACGGGACCGCGGAGAGCTTCCCCCGCGCCCGTACGAGAAGGGGCGCCCCCACCGCACATGGGGGCGCCCCTCTTCGTACCGTCGCGCCTTCGTACCGTCGCGCCTTCGTGCCGCCGCGCTGAAGCGTTACTTCGCGCGGTCGAAGTCGATCGCGCTGTAGGCGCGCAGCTTCGAGAGGCGGTGCGTCGAGTCGATCTGGCGGATCGTGCCGGACTTCGAGCGCATGACCAGCGACTGCGTGGTCGCCGTCTCGGCGCGGTAGCGCACGCCGCGCAGCAGCTCGCCGTCGGTGATGCCGGTCGCGACGAAGAACACGTTGTCGCCGCTGACCAGGTCGTTCGTGGACAGCACACGGTCCAGGTCGTGGCCCGCGTCCAGCGCCTTCTGGCGCTCGGCGTCGTCCTTCGGCCACAGCTTGCCCTGGATCACGCCGCCGAGGCACTTGATGGCGCAGGCGGAGATGATGCCCTCGGGGGTGCCGCCGATGCCCATGAGCATGTCGACGCCGGTGCCCTCGCGGACGGCCATGATCGAACCGGCGACGTCGCCGTCCGAGATGAACTTGATGCGGGCGCCGGTCTCGCGGATCTCCTTGACGATGCCCTCGTGGCGGGGGCGGTCCAGGATGACGACCGTGATGTCCTCGGGCGAGGAGTTCTTGGCCTTGGCGACCCGGCGGATGTTGACCGAGACGGGGGCGTTGATGTCGACGAAGTCGGCGGCCTCGGGGCCCGTGACCAGCTTGTCCATGTAGAAGACCGCGGACGGGTCGAACATGGTGCCGCGGTCGGCGGCGGCCAGGACGGCGATCGCGTTCGGCATGCCCTTGGCGTTCAGGGTGGTGCCGTCGATCGGGTCGACGGCGATGTCGACCTCGGCGCCGGTGCCGTCGCCGACCCGCTCGCCGTTGAAGAGCATCGGGGCTTCGTCCTTCTCGCCCTCGCCGATGACGACGACGCCGTTCATCGAGACGGTGGAGATCAGGGTCCGCATGGCGTTGACCGCCGCCCCGTCCGCGCCGATCTTGTCGCCGCGGCCGACCCAGCGGCCTGCGGCCATGGCGGCGGCCTCGGTGACGCGGACCAGCTCAAGGGCGAGGTTCCGGTCGGGGGCCTCGGGGGAAACGACAAGCTCGGGCGGAAGGTGGTGGTGCTCGGTCATCGGTGCGCACCTTTCTGTACGGCGACGGCCGGGAAAAGAGGGTGCTGCGACTCTATCGGTACGTCGACAAAATGAGCAGAGGGGCCCACGTATGAGCACAACACCATGATGCGACCATGGTGGGCGTGGCAGGTATGCGAGGCAGGCAGACGGTACGCGGGATGTTCCAGTCCCTCGGGGTGATCATGGTCGCCGCGGGCGTGATGTATCTCTTCATCCCGCACGACGAGAACGCGGACCCGGTCAAGGCGAAGGACTACCGGGTCGAGCTCCTCACGGCCCAGCGGGCGGCGCCGTATCCGGTGCTGGCGCCCGAGGGCCTGGGCGAGGGCTGGAAGGCGACGGTGGTCTCGTACAAGCGCGAGAAGGCCGACGCCTGGCAGCTCGGGTTCCTCTCCCCGGACACCCAGTACGTGGCCGTGAACCAGTCCACGGCCGAGCCGGGGAAGTTCGTCCCCGAGGTGACCCACAAGGCCAGGAACACCGGGAAGACCCAGACGGTCGCCGGTCAGGTCTGGCAGCGCTGGGAGGGCCCGAAGTACGACGCCCTGGTCCGCACGGAGAACGGCGCGACGACCGTGGTCGCCGGCACGGCCTCCTTCGAGCGGCTGGCCGAGATGGCCGGCTCGCTGAGGTCGCAGAAGGTCTGAGACGCACGGGGAAGGGCCCCGCACTCGTGGAGTGCGGGGCCCTTCTCGCGTACCACTCAGACGGTGGTGACGACCTCGTCGTAGGAGAGGCGCGGGGAGCGCGGGAACCAGGCGTCCTCGCCCGGCTTGCCGATGTTGACGATCATCAGCGGGGTGTGGTCGTCGTCCAGGAACTCCTTCTGGACGCCGGCGAGGTCCGCACCGGTCATCGGGCCGGCGGCCAGGCCGGCGGCGCGGACGCCCACGATGAAGTACGCGGCCTGGAGGGCGGCGTTCAGCAGGGCGGAGCCCTCGCGGACCGGGCGCTCCGAGAAGAACATGTCCTTGGCCTGCGGGAAGTGCGGGAGCAGGGCCGGGAGGTCCTCGTGGAACTCGTTGTCGGCGGAGAGGATCGCGACCAGCGGAGCGGTGGAGGTCTTGGCCGCGTTGCCCTCGGCCATGTGCTTCACCAGGCGCTCGCGGGCCTCGGGGGAGCGGACCAGGGTGATGCGCAGCGGGGTCTGGTTGAAGGCGGTCGGGCCGTACTTCACCAGGTCGTAGATCGCCTGGACCTGCTCGTCGGTCACCGGCTCGTCGGTGAACGTGTTGGCGGTGCGGGCCTCGCGGAAGAGGAGGTCCTGGGCGACGGCGTCAAGGGCGAGAGACATGCTGCGTACCTTCCGGACTGCAAAAGGGGGTCGCCCGTACGAAGTTCGAGCGATGTCTCGACAGTACGCCCAGGATTGGTGAAAATTCAACTAATGCATCCGGATAGTGATCCGGTTCACGTGGAGTCTACCTGTCCGGGTCCCCGTCCCCCCTCGGGGCTACTCGTCCTCGTCCTCCGCCTCCGCGGCCCGCTCGGCCGCCAGCGAGGCGTCCAGGCGGGCCCGGGCGCCCTCCAGACGGCGCCGGCACACCTTCGCCAGCTCCTCGCCGCGCTCCCAGAGCGCCAGGGACTCCTCCAGGGACGTCCCGCCCGCCTCGAGCCGCCGGACGACCTCGATCAGCTCGTCCCGCGCCTGCTCGTAGCCGAGGGCCGCCTCCTCCGCGCTCGTGTCCGCACCCGCGTCCGTGCCCGCTGCCATCTGCCGCTCCATCCTTCGACTCCGTTTCTCCGTACTCAGGCCGGGTCGGCCACGCGCCGCACCGTGAACTCGCCCTCGGCGACCCTGGCCCGCAGCTCCTCGCCCTCCGCGACCTCCCCGGGCGAGCGGACCACCGCCCCGTCCGCCCGCTGCAGCACCGCGTACCCCCGCTCCATCGTCGCCGCGGGGGACAGCGCCCGGACCCGCGCCCGCGTGTGCGAGAGCTCCGAGTCCGCCCGGTCCAGGAGGTGCCCGAGGACCCGCCGGCTCCGGGCGAGGAGGGCCGCGAGCTCGTCCTCGCGGACCTCGACCATGCGCTGCGGATGCTCCATGACGGGTCGCGCGAGCGCGTGCGCCAGGCCGCGCTCCTCCCGCTCCAGGAGGCCGCGCACGGTCCGCAGGGCCCGGTCCCGCAGCCCGCGCACCCGGTCCAGCTCCTCGCCCACGTCCGGGACGACCTTCTTGGCCGCGTCCGTCGGCGTCGAGGCGCGCAGATCGGCCACCAGGTCGAGCAGCGGCGCGTCCGGCTCGTGCCCGATCGCGGACACCACCGGCGTACGACACTCGGCCACCGCCCGGACCAGCTGCTCGTCCGAGAACGGCAGCAGGTCCTCGACACTGCCGCCGCCCCGGGCCACGATGATCACGTCCACGTCCTCGTGCGCGTCCAGCTCCTTGACCGCCTGCACGACCTGCGGGACCGCCTTCACGCCCTGCACCGCGACGTTCCGCACCTCGAAGCGGACCGCGGGCCAGCGCCGGCGCGCGTTCTCCAGGACGTCCCGCTCGGCCGCCGAGGCGCGGCCGCAGACCAGGCCGATCAGGTGCGGCAGGAACGGCAGCGGCTTCTTCCGGTCGAGCGCGAACAGACCCTCCGAGGCCAGGCTCCGCTTCAGCTGCTCAAGCCGCGCCAGCAGCTCGCCGATCCCGACCGGCTTGATCTCCACGGCCCGCAGCGACAGCTGCCCGCGCGGCGCGTACCACTCGGGCTTCGCGTGCACGACGACCCTGGCACCCTCCGCGACCACGTCCGCGACCGCGTCGAAGACCTGGCGGTAGCAGGTGACGCCGATGGAGATGTCGTACGAGGGATCCCGCAGCGTCAGGAAGACGACCCCGGCGCCGGGGCGCCGCGACAGCTGCGTGATCTGCCCCTCGACCCAGATCGCCCCGAGCCGGTCGATCCACCCCCCGATCATCCGGGAGACCTCACCGACGGGAAGCGGTGCTTCTGCGGACGTAGTCAGACCCATGGACCGAGCGTAACCGCGCGGTACGACAACGTCAGGGGCGCGTCCGGAGACCGCGTCACGCGCGCGGGGACGTGCGGGTCGCGCCCTGGACCGACAGGACGACGAGGCCGATGCCCAGCCACACCACGCCCACCACCTGCGCGGCGGCCGAGGCCTCGACGATCACCGCGATCAGGATCGCCGCGCCGACCACCGGCACGACGACGTGCTTCAGCCAGTGCGGCGGCCCCTCCGCCCGCCGCACGGCGAACCAGCCCACCACGCTCGCGTGCAGCAGCACGAAGGCGGTCAGCGCGCCGACGTCGACCACCGACACCAGATGGTCGAGGCCGTCGTCGCGGCGGGCCGCCCACACCGCCGCGATCATCGTCACCGTCGCCGCCACGAGCAGCGCCACGCGCGGGACACCGCCGTCGGTGCGGGCCAGCAGGTGCGGCAGGCGCCGGTCGCGGCCCATCGCGAACAGCAGCCTGCCGCCCGCCGCCTGCCCCGCGAGCGCCGCGAACGCCGCGCCGATCGCCTTGGAGACGGCCACCAGATCGTGCAGCCAGCCGCCGACCGAGCTGTCCACCGCGTCGTAGAAGGCCGAGCCCTGCTTGCCCGGGTCGGCGGCGAGCTCGGCGGAGGAGACCGGCTCCAGGAGCGCCACCAGCCAGCTCTGGGCCACGAACAGGACGCCCGCGAGCGCCAGGCAGAACAGCACCGCCCGCGCCACCTTCGCCGAGCCCCCCGTCACCTCCTCGGCGAACGAGGCGATCGCGTCGAAGCCCAGGTACGACAGGACGGCCACCGACACCGCGCCCACCACCGCGGCGAGCGAGAACGAGCCGTCGCCGGTGAGCGGCGACCACCAGTCGCGCCGTGCCCCGTCCCGTACGAGCATCACCACCGCCGAGACGACGAACACCAGGAGGACCACGATCTCCATCGCGAGCACCGCGAAGCCGACCCGGGCCGCCGCCCGCACGCCCCACAGGTTCAGCAGGGTGGTGACCACCACGGCGATCCCGGTCCACACCCACCGGTCCACCTCCGGGACCAGCGCCTCCATCGCGATGCCCGCGAAGAGGTAGGCGACGGCCGGGATCAGCAGGTAGTCGAGCATCGCCATCCAGCCGGCGATGAAACCCGGCCCCTCTCCGAGGCCCTTGCGCGCGTACGTGAAGACGGAACCGGCCTGCGGAGCGACCCGCACCATCTGGGCGTAGCTGAACGCCGTGAACGCCATGGCGACCGTGGCCACGACGTACACCAGTGCGACGGCCCCGCGCGACTTCGCGTCGAGCGTTCCGAAGACTCCGACCGGCGCCATGGGGGCGATGAACAGCAGTCCGTACACCACAAGGTCGCGGAATCCGAGATTCCGCCGGAGCCCCTCGTGGTCCGCCACCTGCGTCTCCTGAGCCATGGCGCCAGTTTCGGCCAAGGCGCCGCTCCATCCGCTCACCGACGCGGCCTTACGATGGGACGCATGACTGCAACGCCCGCGACGAACCGCCCGAAGCGTGTCCTGCTCGCCGCCCCCCGCGGCTACTGCGCGGGCGTGGACCGTGCCGTGATCGCCGTGGAGAAGGCCCTGGAGCAGTACGGGGCGCCGATCTACGTCCGGCACGAGATCGTCCACAACAAGTACGTCGTCCAGACCCTGGAGCGGAAGGGCGCGATCTTCGTCGACCAGGCGACCGAGGTGCCGCCGGGCAACATCGTGATGTTCTCCGCGCACGGCGTCGCCCCGACCGTCCACGAGGAGGCCCGCCAGGGCCGCCTCAAGACCATCGACGCCACCTGCCCGCTGGTCACGAAGGTGCACAAGGAAGCCGTTCGCTTCGCCAACGAGGACTTCGACATCCTCCTCATCGGTCACGAGGGCCACGAGGAGGTCATCGGCACCTCCGGCGAGGCCCCCGACCACATCCAGCTGGTCGACGGCCCCGAGGACGTCGCCAAGGTCGAGGTCCGCGACCCCTCCCGGGTCGTCTGGCTCTCCCAGACCACGCTCTCGGTCGACGAGACGATGGAGACGGTCGACGCGCTGAAGGAGAAGTTCCCGCAGCTGATCTCCCCGCCGTCCGACGACATCTGCTACGCCACGCAGAACCGCCAGACCGCCATCAAGGAGCTCGCCGGCCAGGCCGAGCTGGTGATCGTCGTCGGCTCCAAGAACTCCTCCAACTCGATCCGCATGGTCGAGGTCGCCAAGCAGGCCGGCGTCCCCGCCGCGTACCTCGTCGACTTCGCCAGCGAGATCGACGAGGCCTGGCTGGAGGGCGTCACCAGCGTCGGCCTCTCCTCCGGCGCCTCCGTCCCGGACGTCCTGGTGCAGGAAGTCCTGGAGTGGCTCGCCGAGCGCGGCTACGCGGACGTGGAGATCGTCAAGACGGCCGACGAGTCCCTGACCTTCTCGCTCCCCAAGGAGCTCCGCAACAAGGACCTGCGGGCCGAGGCGGAGAAGCTCCTGGCAGCCGCGCCGGGCGCGTCCGTCAAGGAGTAGCAAGCCCCCTCAGCCCTTACCGTGGGGTCCATGAACGTCTTCGGAGTGGACATCGGCGGCTCGGGCATCAAGGGTGCCCCCGTGGACCTCGAGCGCGGCACGCTCACCGAGGAGCGCCACAAGGTACTGACCCCGCAGCCCGCCACACCCGACGGTGTGGCGGGCTGCGTCGCGGAGGTCGTGGAGCACTTCGGCTGGACGGGACCCGTCGGGGTGACCTTCCCGGGCGTCGTGACGGGCTCCACCATCCGTACGGCCGCCAACGTCGACAAGTCCTGGATCGGCGTCGACGCGGGCACCCTGATCTCGGACCGGCTGGGCGGGCTCCCGGTGACCGTCCTGAACGACGCGGACGCGGCCGGGGTCGCGGAGATGACCTTCGGCGCGGGCCGGGGCCGCAAGGGCACGGTCATCCTGCTGACCCTCGGCACCGGCATCGGCTCCGCCCTCTTCGTCGACGGCCGGCTCGTCCCCAACACCGAGCTCGGGCACCTGGAACTCAAGGGCCACGACGCGGAGACCCGGGCCTCGACGAAGGCCAAGGAGGACGAGGACCTCAGCTGGGAGCACTGGGCGACCCGACGTCTCCGCAAGTACCTCGCGCACGTGGAGATGCTCTTCTCGCCGGAGCTGTTCATCATCGGCGGCGGCGTGAGCCGCAAGGCCGACAAGTTCCTGCCGCTGATCGAGGGCATCCGCGCGGAGATCGTCCCGGCGGAGCTCCAGAACAACGCCGGGATCGTGGGGGCGGGGATGGCGGCGGGGGCGGTCTGAGGGGGCGCTGGGGGGGCGGGATATTGGATCCGAGATCCGTATGTCGGATCCAAGATCCTGCATCCGACATACGAATCTCGGATCCAATATCCAACATGCGAATCCCGGATATTGGATCCGGTTACGCGACCGGGCGCCGTCCCGCCGCCGGCGTCCGCCCGCCCGGACCCTCGCCCGAGCCCGCGCGCGGCGCGTTGCGCTGGTGACGGCGCCCCATGTCCCGGACCTTGCGGACGCTCGCGATGACGCCGGCGACGAGGGTGCCGCCGTAGAGCCAGCCCGCGTGCACGGCGAGGGCGGTGACGACGGCCATCGCCTGGCCGCCGAAGCCGCCCGTGCCGCCCGCGATGGGGACGACGCCGACAGCGAAGGCGATGGGGACGCCGATCGGGGCGGTGACCAGGTCGGCGGTCCGGACCCAGAGCGCGGTCAGGGCGCTGACCGGCAGGAACAGCAGCCCGTACACGACGGGGGAGCCGTCCAGGAGCAGCTGGTCGAGGAGACCGAGGGCCAGCATGACGGCCGAGGCGAACAGCCCGGCGCCGAGCCCGGTGAGGCGGGGCGAGGGGAGCCGGCGCAGGGCGAGGACGACGGGCGGCACGGGCCGGCGCCCGGCGGGCCGTGCGGAGGCGCGAGCGGCGGGGGCGCCGGGCGCGGCTCCGGCCCGCTCCACGCGGGCGCGCCCGGGCGCGCGCCCGGCCCTGCCGGTCACGCGGTAGACGGCCGCGCCCTCCACGAGCGCGCCGGGCGGTGCGACCGGCGTGGCGGGGGTCTGCGGCCTTCGGCGGCCTTGCGGCTGACTTGTCCTGTGCTGCTCCACACGACCAACGTAGGTCGGAAGGGGGCGGGAACCGGGTCCGGGACACGCCCTTTGGGTGACCTTGCCCGTGAGAACGGCCGAAGGTGTGCGTCACCGGCCGGTTCGGCCCGCCCGTAAACTGGGGGATCGGCCCACCATCCACACCTTCAGGAAGTCGCCACCGTGTCGCTCACGATCGGAATCGTCGGTCTGCCGAATGTCGGCAAGTCGACCCTGTTCAACGCCCTGACCAAGAACGACGTGCTGGCGGCCAACTACCCGTTCGCCACGATCGAGCCCAACGTCGGCGTCGTCGGTGTCCCCGACGCCCGCCTGACCAAGCTCGCGGAGATCTTCGGCTCCCAGCGCATCCTCCCGGCGACGGTCGACTTCGTCGACATCGCGGGCATCGTGCGCGGCGCGAGCGAGGGCGAGGGCCTGGGCAACAAGTTCCTCGCGAACATCCGCGAGTCGGACGCGATCTGCCAGGTCATCCGCGCCTTCAAGGACGAGAACGTCGTCCACGTCGACGGCAAGGTCTCGCCGAAGGACGACATCGAGACGATCAACACGGAGCTGATCCTCGCGGACCTCCAGACGATCGAGAAGGTCCTGCCGCGCCTCCAGAAGGAGATGCGGATCAAGAAGGACACGGCGCCCAAGGTCGCCGCCGTCGAGGCCGCCCAGGCGATCCTGGAGAAGGGCGACACGCTCTTCTCGCAGGGCATCGTCCAGGGCTCGGAGAAGGCTGAGCTCCTGCACGACCTCCACCTCCTCACCACGAAGCCGTTCCTGTACGTCTTCAACGTGGACGAGGACGAGCTGACGGACGAGGCCTTCAAGGCCGAGCAGAGCGCCCTGGTCGCCCCGGCCGAGGCGATCTTCCTCAACGCCAAGCTGGAGCAGGACCTCGCCGAGCTCGACGAGGAGGACGCCATGGAGCTCCTCCAGTCCGTCGGCGCCGAGGAGCCCGGCCTGGCCACCCTCGCCCGCGTCGGCTTCGCCACCCTCGGCCTCCAGACCTACCTGACGGCCGGCCCGAAGGAATCCCGCGCCTGGACGATCAAGCAGGGCGCGACGGCCCCCGAGGCGGCCGGTGTCATCCACACCGACTTCCAGAAGGGCTTCATCAAGGCCGAGGTCATCTCCTTCGCCGACCTCGTCGACACGGGCTCGGTGGCCGACGCCCGCGCGGCCGGCAAGGCCCGCATGGAGGGCAAGGAGTACGTCATGCAGGACGGCGACGTCGTGGAGTTCCGCTTCAACGTCTGATCCGCGTAGCACGTCGGAAGGGGCCGGGCTCTTTGAGCCCGGCCCCTTCCGTGTTTCCGTGCCGAGGTTCCGTGGGTCAGGTGTGGGGGACTGCCGTGGCGAGGACCACGTCGAATTCCTCCAGGCTTCTGGTGGTCACGTGGGCCTTCTCCGTGGCCTCTCCGCGGACCGCCGCGATGGCGCCGCGGGATGCCACGAGGGCGTCGCGGTCGGTGTAGAGCGCGCCGACGGCGGCTCTGCCGTGGTCGCGGTCGACGAGCAGGGAGATGCCGGCCAGTCCGGGGATCTTCTGGACCTTGGGCAGTGCGGTCTCGCGGAACGTGTCCACCAGCAGGTCGATGCCGGAGGGTTCGACGTCCATGCGGAGCAGCCGGAAGCCGGCGCCCGGGCCGAGGTCCTCGGCGCGCCGGGCGACCGCGGCTTCCCAGTTGTCGAGGGTCGTGGTCCGCGCGAAGGGCGCCAGGAGCTCGTCCCGCCGCTTGCGCAGTTCCTCGAAGCTGGCCTGCCGGGAGGCCTCGTCCTCCCACCACGACCCCACCAGGAGCTTTCCGAGCTCGCGGTCGGCGAACAGGCCCATCCCGCGATAGCCGGGCTGCTCCGACAGCAGCGCCCGTCCCTCGGTGCGGAGAGCTTCGGTGACGTCGTCGAGGTCGGCCGGATCGCCCGTTGCGTAGATGCTGCGAACGTACATGGTGCTCTTCCTGTCTTTCCGTGGGGAGGGAGTGGGATCACTCCCGGTGGTGGGGTGGGGTGGGCGCCACCTCCGATGGGGGCATGTCGCGGGCTCGGTCGCCCATCTCGTCCCAGAACTGCCGGAGACCCGTGAAGGACGTCTTCCGCTGCCACCGGGCCCTGCGCCGGAACCGGAGCTGGAACCACGACCGGGGCTGCAGCAGACCGCGCTGGTTCATGCAGAAGACCTCGCTGAGCTCCACCCGCAGGTCCGGGATCTTCGGCGGGCTCGGGCACAGTTTGAACGGGCAGCCGTCGGCGCACTTCGACCCCGGTGGTGTCGACGTCGCGTGGGTGGTCGTCCAGGTGGGATCCATCGTGGTGCGGTCGTGGGTCAGGCACGGGGGGAGCTCCGGCGGGATGCTGCTGTTCCGCTCCAGACGGCGGAAGAGCTCCCTCGGGCGATCGGCCCGTTCGGTGAGGGTGATCAAGAGGACGACATCGGCGAGGAGTTGCTGGGCGTCGGGGTCCAGGGTGCTCCAGCCCGCGGAGGGCGGGATCCAGAGGTGGTGGCGATGGGGTTCGCTGGGAGACCCGGTCTCCGAACCGACCTGGGAGGCGACCAACGCCTCGTCGATCCACAGGAATCGCTCGGGGCGGCGCGTCTGCAGGGCCCGGACCGCGAGCCTTCCGGCCGCCTCCACGAAGGGGTGTTCGTGCTGGCCGGGAGGCAGTTGCAGCCACCGCCGGACCTGCTCCTTCGGGTCGGCCCCGTGCCCGTGCTCGGGCCGCTCCTCCGTGACGTCGTCCGGCAGGGCCCACAGGGTGAGCGCGTGCAGCAGCGTCAGCCGGGTGAACCAGAAGCGGTTGGCCTCCAGCATCTCCCAGGCCTGTTCGGCCAGGAACTCGCGTGCCTCCCCTCGGGCGGCCGGATGGACCCGACGGTTGGCCGCGTGCTTGAAGCCGTGCGCCAAGGCCACCTCCAGGCCCCGCCTCCCGAAGGGATCCTGGCGGTCCTCGCCGCCGGCGGGTGAGGTGAGCGTGCGCAGCCAGGCTTCGAGGTCGTCGTACGGGGTGTCGACGTGGTGTGCCATCGCGACGGAGTCGACCAGCATCGGGATCAGCCGTGCGCTCATCGTGTTCTGGTTCCAATTGCACCGCTCCTGCCGGGACTCGTCCTCCTCCTGCTCCCGTTCGACCCGGGTCTGTTCCGCCCTCGCCCTCCGCTCCAGCTTGCGGCGCTCGCGCTCCCCTTCCGGCCCCGTGGCCCGTCCCGGAACCGGACGGGCCACGGGAGCGGCGAGGGACGTCGCCCAGTCGGTGACGGTGGGGGTCGGTGCGAGCAGCCGGTCGCGCAGCGTCGTGAACGCCTTGTCGCCACCGGCCCCGATCTCGTCCGCGATCGCGATCCGCACCCGGTAGGCGGGCTCCTGACGGGCGATGGAGAACAGCTGGTCGTAGGCCGGCTTGCCGCCGTTCGAGGCCGCACGGCGCGAGGCCGCGCCCAACCGCCTCACCAGCGACAGCTTGGCCGCTCTGATCCTTTGCGGGTCCCGTCCCCGCAGCCTGCTCCACTGCTGGGAGAGCGGCGCGGCGATGGTGCTCGGATCGGGGTGGTTCTCGACGCTGTCGACGTCCAGAACCGCCCCGTACATGTCGAGCAGTTTGGCGGACGACGTACTGTCCGCGGCGCATTTCAGGAGGAGGCGTCGAATGGTGCCGATCGGGCACGCGGGATTCGTTCCGCCCGTGATCGCGCAGATGCACCGGGACGTCTCGTTCAGTGAGCGCGAGTGGAACACCAGGGCGATGAGGATCTCTCGCCCGGGGTTTCGCAGTGCCGCCGGGAAGTAACTCTCGTGCGTCGGAGTGGCGCTCGGGTCGAATTCGTCGAGCACCGCGTCCAGATAGCGGGAGCCGAGATATGCCTGCATGATGCTGTGCTGGAAGCGCACGTACTTGCCGGACTCCTCGACGATTCCCATGCGGGTGCCCCAGGTGGCGGCGAGCCGGAGGTCGAGCTGACTGTCCCCCCTCCTTCTCTCCATTTCTCTGTGGATGACGGGGTGGGCCGAGAGCTGATTGAACTTCACCTGGGACGTATCGGATTTCAACCCGATGCACGCCAGTGCCGAAAGGCACTCCACGGTGACCCGCCGTTCGTCGCGGGTGAGGGGCAGTTCCGGATGGAGGTCGCCGTCGACGAGGGCGCCGATCCAGGTCTCCAGAAGGTCGAATTTCAGTTCCCACGCGTCGTGGTTCGCGTGGTCTCCGTTCCCCTCGTCGTCGCTGACCCACACCTGGTCCAGCAGGCTCCTTCGGTGCAGGTCCTTCGCGATCTGCAGGTAGAGCGGGGACTCCGTGACGTTGGCGACCTCGATGATCCGGGCGAGCCGCCGCTTGTCGGCACGCCAGTCGCCGCTCTCGGCGATGTATTCGAGCGCGGATTCCTCGCTCAGGGGCTCCAGTTCGGTGACCGCCGCCTCCATGGCGCGCAGGGGGTCGTGCGGCCGGGACGTGATGACGAGGGGGAGCCGGGCCTCGCCTGCCGCGCGGATGGCCTTCCGGATCACGTTGTCCCGGTCGACCGCCATGCTGTCGTCGGACAGGGCTTCCTCGAGGCCGTCCGCGAGGACGACGATCTTGTCGTGGCGTCTGAGCAGTCGCCACACCTTCTCGGCCTCGGCGTCGGAATGGGTCTTCGACTCCACGACGCTGCGGAATCGGCTGTACGCGAGCTCACCGAAGTCCAATGTGCCCTGGGCGTCCCGCAGTCGGACGGGGACCGGGAAGGCGCCTTTCCTGGCGAGCATCTCCGTGAGGCGCACCATCAGTGCGGTCTTTCCCGTCCCGATCGAACCCACGACCACGTGGGGGCGCCGGGCCTTGCCGTCCCGCATGTTGTCCATGAGGGCGTTGCACAGCTGATCGCGCCCGACCACGTGCCCCATCAGGCTGCCCGAGGTCTCCACGAGCGACCGTGATTCCCGCCTGGCCTTGCGCATGTAGAACGAGCGGACCGACCGGAACCGCCAGACGAGGAAGAAGATGGTGGTGAGGGACAGGGTGAGGACGGGAAGCACGAGGCTGTTCACGACGCCGCACGAATAGCCGGAAGGCTGGCAGCTCGCGTCCGGGTCGATCTTCCAGGGCCAGCTGGGCCAGATCAGTTCGCCCTCGCTGAACACCGCGACGGCGGCCTTCACGACCCAGAAGACGAGGCACACCGCCAGGATCCCGGCGAGCGTTATTCCGAGCGTTCTCGAGAGGGGGGAACGCCAACGCTTCGCCGAGGAGACGCCCCTGGTCAGCAGCCAGACGCAGTGGAACTGCCTGCCGAACGAGATGAAGGGCCAGCGTATGCGGGACCAGGTCCGCCGGAGCGTCCCCGATGCGGGCGGATCGGGATTCCTGAGGGTGAACCTGATGCGGAGAAAATCGCTGGCGCGACGCATGTCCCTTCCCTCCGCCGCGCGGAACCGGGCACGCTGATCCGCACGATGAACGCTGAAGGTCCGACAGTCGTGGGACTCTCTGGCAACAGGGCCGGCGCGATGCGCAACAGGGCCGGCCGGATGCGATGTCGAGGTCGCCGACGCGAAGAGATGATGTCTGCCGTCGATCTCAGGCTAGCCTCGATCCCTCCCGTGCGCGCGCCGGGGTGAGGAGCCGGCCGGGGTGTCCGCTTCCCGGGCGCCCCCTGCCCGAGGGCGTCCGCCACCAGGCGCCCCCCGTCGTCGTTCGACACGTCCGCGAAAGTTCCATCAGGGAATGGGAAGGTTGATGACAGAGGACTGACAGGGCGCCGGGGATTCCTTGCCCGGCGGCGAATCCGCGAAATACGTTCGTGCCCAATCGAGACCGGGGGCACCATGACACGCGGATTCAGTGGCACGACACGAGCGGCCCGTGCGGTGGCGAAGCCCGTGCGATGCGAGGGGATCGCGTGTCGCGGTGGAGAGGAGACGGCCGGACGGGCCCCGGGGGTCGTCGGGGACGGGAAGCGGCTCTGTGCGGGCTGCGTCGTCCGGCTGACCGGGGGGCTCGCCCGGCTGCCCCGGCTCTACGAGGAGTGCGGGCTGCTCCTCGGGGGTTCCGACCGGCCTCGGGAGCGGACGTCCGGTGGCGGTGCGGCGCCCGGACTTCCGTTCAACACGGCGGCCGCCGAGGCCCGCTCCGTCATCGTCGGCGTGCTGCGCTCCTGGGCCGGTCTCGTCGTCGGGGAGCGGGTCGTCGCCGCGCCCCGGGACACGGTGGCCGGGGTCGTCGGGTTCCTGATCCGGCACGCCGGCTGGCTGGCCGCCCACGAGGCCGCGGGCGAGCTGTCCGAGGAGGTGGCGCGGGCGGTGCGCCGGGCGCGGTACGTCGTCGAGCCGTCCCCCGGGCGGGGCATGCGGGTCGGGGCGTGCGTCGTGGCGGGCTGCGCGGGCGCGTTGACGGCGGTGGCCCGTGCCGACCGGGCGGACACGCCGGTCGAGATCGGCTGCGGCGCGGATGCCTCGCACCGCTGGACGGCGCAGGAGTGGATGGCGCTGAGCCGCGACGTACAGGCGCCCGAGCGGGCCGCCGCTCCGGCGGCGGTGCGCTGGCTGGGGGCCCGGGACATCGCCCTGCTCTGGGGGATCCCCTCCGGCAGCGTGTACCGGCGCGCCAGCGAGCAGCAGTGGCGGCGGCGCACCGGCAAGGGCCGGACGTTCTATCACGAGGAGGACGTGCTGCGGTCCCTCGGAGCGAGGGACGGCGGGCGCCGCTGACGGAGCGGGCACGAGAGCGGGTACGGCCTTCGGGCCGTGCCCGCTCTTCTGTTTCCCGTGGATTTGTGATTTGACCTTTCTCTGACGCGGTCCTGTCGCTGCTTTAAGAAAGTGGCATTGACATCCTCCGGTTCGTCGAAGAAGCTGTTCAGTAACTTCCTCAGTGCTGTGCCCGGATATTCTTTTCCGGGTTCCGGGGAATGGTTCTTTTTACTTCGCGGCGCATCGGTGGATTGTTTCGGTGCGTCTTTTCGGCGTGCCATGACAGTTAAGGCATTCATATGCGGATTCTCATCGCAGTCGCGCCGCTGCCCGCCCATCTGTATCCCGGCGTCCCGCTGGCGTGGGCGCTGCAGAGCGCCGGTCACGAGGTGCGGGTGGCGAGCAACGACAGTCTCGTCGAGCACATCACCGCGGCCGGGCTCACGGCGGTCGGTCTTGGCGAGCGCACGTCCCCGCCCGTGCCCGCCACGGACGAGGAGCTGGAGCGCTTCGGCGACGCGCTCGCGTTCGAGGCCGGCTCCGACTTCGACCGGCTGTTCCGGGCGACCCGCTTCTATCTGATGGCCGCCTATACGCGGTACCACCCGGCCGCGGAGGGCCGGCAGGAGCTCGCGGACGGTCTGGTCGAGGCCGCCCGGAACTGGCGGCCGGACCTGGTGATCTGGGACCCGGCCTGCCCGGTGGGGGCGGTCGCCGCCCGCGAGTCCGGCGCCGCTTCGGCCCGGCTGCTGTGGGGCCCCGACTACTTCGGCTGGATCCGCAGGCGCCTGGTCGAGCGGGCGGCCGACCCGGCGTCAGGAGTGACCGCGGCCACGGATCCGCTGGCCGCGGCGCTGGCCCCGGTGTTCGGCCGCTTCGGCCACGAGTTCTCCGAGGAGCTGCTGCTCGGCGACTTCACCCTGGACCCGCTCCCCTCACAACTGCCCACGATCGAAGGACTCCGCAGGGTCCCGATGCGCTGGGTGCCGTACACCGGGGCCGTGCCGGTTCCCCCGTGGCTGTCCCAGCCACCGGCACGGCCCCGGGTCTGTCTCTCGCTCGGTGTCACCGGGCGTACGGTCCACGACGGCCGGGACGAGCGGGTCGCCGCCGTCTTCGAGGCCGTGGCCGGGAAGGACGTCGAGGTGGTCGCCACGGTCAACGCCGACCAGCTGGGCCCGGATCCGGTCGTCCCCGACAACGTGCGGATCGTGGACTTCCTGCCGCTGACCCAGGTGATGCCGACGTGCGCGGCGATCGTCCACCACGGCGGCTTCGGCACGTTCTTCGCCGCGGCCGCCCACCGGGTGCCCCAGCTGATCGTGGGCGAGGACCTGGGGAGCGCGCTGAACAGCACCCGCTACCTGGAGGCCAGGGGAGCCGGTGTGACCCTGCACGCCGACGGCCTGACCGCGGCGGAGGTGGGCAAGCAGCTCGACCGGCTGCTGACGGAGCCGTCGTTCCGCGACGGGGCGGCCGCCGTCCACGCGGACCTCACGGCCGCGCCCTCGCCGGCCGAGCTGGTGCCCGTACTGGAACGGCTGACCGCCCAGTACCGCGGACGGGGCTGACGGGATGCGCGTGGAGGAGACCCGGGTTCCCGGCGCGTACGTGTTCACCCCGGACCCGATCCCCGATCCGCGGGGCGTGTTCTTCGAGGCCCTCCGGAGCGACCTCGTCGAGGAGACGGTCGGCCGCCCGTTCCGGCCGGCGCAGATCAACTACTCGACGTCCGTACGCAACACCCTCCGCGGCATCCACGGCGTGGCCGTGCCGCCCGGGCAGGCCAAGTACGTGACGTGCGTGCGGGGAGCGGCCCGCGACCTCGTCGTCGACCTGCGGGTCGGCTCGCCGACCTTCGGCGAGCACCACGCGACGCTGCTCGACGCGGAGTCGGGCCGGTCCGTGTACGTGCCCGAGGGCGTCGGCCACGGCTTCCTGACGCTCACCGACGACACCTGCATCTGCTACGTCGTCTCCACGCTCTACGTGCCGGGCACGCAGATCGACATCGACCCCCTCGACCCCGACCTGGCGCTCCCCTGGGGCTTCGAGGAGCCGCCGCTGATGTCGGAGAAGGACGCGAAGGCGCCCGGCGTGCGGGAGGCGCGCGCCGCGGGGCTGCTCGCGGACTGGCACGACCTGCGCCGAGCCGATCTTGACCTCAAGTCGACTTGAGGTTTTAGGGTCTCGGCGACCAGCGCCGAACGACAACGCAAGGAGAATCCTTTGAGTACCGACGCCGGTACGTCGGCCGTGCCGAAGGCGACCCGCAGAGAATGGCTGGGCCTCGCGGTCCTGGGGCTTCCCACCCTGCTCATCGCCATGGACCTGACGGTGCTGCACCTGGCACTGCCCACGCTCACCGCGGACCTCAGGCCGGGCAACACCGAGCTGTTATGGATCGTGGACGTCTACGGCTTCCTCATCGCCGGCTTCCTCCTCCCCATGGGTGCGATCGGGGACCGGATCGGCCGCAGGAAGCTGCTGCTGATCGGCGGCGCCGCGTTCGGAGTGGCCTCGGTGCTCTCCGCGTTCGCGACGAACCCGACGACGCTCATCGCCGCCCGGGGCCTGCTCGGCATCGCGGGCGCCACCCTGATGCCCTCCACGCTCTCCCTGATCCGGGTCATGTTCCAGGACCCCAAGCAGCAGGGTGCCGCCATCGGCGCGTGGACCGGCTTCTTCGGACTGGGCACGGTCATCGGCCCGCTGGTCGGCGGAACGTTCCTGGAGCTGTTCTGGTGGGGCGCGGTCTTCCTGATCGGCGTTCCCGTGATGGCGCTGCTGCTCGTCCTCGGCCCGATCCTGCTCCCCGAGTACCGGGACCGCTCGGTCGCCCGCCCCGACCTCCTCTCCGCGGTGATGTCCGTCATCGCGATGCTCGCCCTGATCTACGGTCTCAAGCGGATCGCCCAGGACGGGCTGCGGCTGGAGTCCGGGCTCTCCCTCGTCCTCGGCGTACTGCTCGTGGCGCTGTTCCTGTACCGGCAGACCCGCCTCGACCAGCCCCTCGTGGACCTCAAGCTGTTCCGCAACAGCCTGTTCGGCACCGCCCTCGGCATGCTGGTGCTCGCCACCCTGCTCTCCGCGGGACTGCAGTTCCTCGTCATGCAGTACCTCCAGCTCGTCAAGGGCCTGAGCCCGATCCAGGCCGGGCTGTGGTCCCTGCCGATCACCCTCGGCGTCATGATCGGCGCCATGGGCGGACCGGGGCTCGCCGGGAAGATGAAGCTCAGCACCCTGCTCTCCGGCGGCCTGGTGGTCTCCGCGCTCGGCATGGTCCTGCTGACCTTCGTCAGCGGCCCCTCCGACCTGTACCTCGCGGTGGGCGGCACGGCCGTGATCGGCATGGGCCTCGGTCCGATGATCTCCCTCGGCACCGGACTGATCGTCGGGGCGGCCCCGCCCGAGCGGGCCGGCGCCGCGTCCGCGATGGCCTCGACCGGCACCGAACTCGGCAGCGCCCTCGGCGTCGCCCTGATCGGCAGCATCGGCTTCGCGGTGTACCGCTCCCGGCTGTCCGACCGGCTCCCCGAGGGCCTGTCGGCGGGCGACGCCCACGCGGCGAAGGACACCCTCGGCGCCGCCGTGGACACCGCGCGCGGGCTCCCGGCCGAACTCGCCGACCGCCTCCTCGCGGTGGCCCGCGACGCCTTCGTGCACGGCCTGCGGACGACGGCGATCGTCGGCGCGGTGCTCGCCGTGCTCCTCGCCGTGGTCGCCGCGACCCTGCTGCGCGGCGCCACGATGCCCGGCCCGCCGCCGGCCGCGGAGGGTGAAGCGGACGAGGCGAAGCCCCTGGAGCGGGTGGACAACTAGGGCCCGCCACGCGGAAGCCGACGACTCGAAAGTGGACGACTGACCATGCCGGACGCGAACGTACCGGCCGGACCGGCCCGGACCCCCGTCGGGGTCTGGGCCGGTTCGGTCCGTCACGACGACCAGACCGACCCCTACGTCATCTCCTTCGCACCGGACGGAACGATCGCGCTCCGCACGTCCGGCACCGTCGGCACCGGGACCTGGGCCGCGGGGGAGGCGGGGCGATTCTCGTACGAACTCACCGAGACCTTCACCCCGGCGAGCGGCCGGGCCGGCCGGATCGAGGCGACCGTCGAGGCCCACCTCGACGGCGACGCCCACCGCGGCACCGGCACCGCCCGGATCAGCACCCCCGACGGCGTGCCGGTGCACACCACCACCGCCGAGTTCGCCGGCGAGCGCGTCGCCCGCGAACCCGCCGGCTGGCACGGGCTCGTGACCCTGGGGACACCGGTCCGCGGACGGGTGCTCTTCCCCGGGGACGAGGGCTTCGAGGAGGTGGTGGACTCCGGCTGGCTGCTCACCGTCGAGCACCGGCCGGCCGCGGTCGTGATCGCCGCCGACGCCGAGGACGTGGCCGCCGCCGTCCGGTTCGCCGCCGCGGCCGGCCGGCCGGTGGCCGTGGAGTCGACCGGCCACGGCAGGTCGGTGCCCGCCGACGGCGCGGTGTTCGTCTCGACCCGGGAGCTGCGCGGGCTCTCGGTCGATCCGCGGGCCGCGACCGCCCGGATCGGGGCGGGGCTGACCTGGGGCGAGGTGCTCGACGCCACCGCCGGGCACGGCCTCGCGCCGCTGAGCGGCTCCTCGGCGGACGTCGGGGCGGTCGGCTTCCTGACCGGCGGCGGACTCCCGCTGGCCTGCCGTACGTACGGCTTCGCCGCGGACCGGGTCCGCTCCCTGGAGCTGGTCACCGCCGACGGCCGGGTCCGCGCCGTCTCGCCGGCCCAGGACCCCGACCTGTTCTGGGCGGTACGGGGCGGCAGGAGCAACTTCGGCGTGGTGACCGCGGCCGAGATCGACCTGGTCCCGCTGCGGGACGTCTACGCCGGCGAGCTGTACTACCCGGGCGAGGACCCCGCGCACGCGGCGCACGTCGTGCGGTCGTACCTGGCCTGGGCCAAGGACCAGCCGGACGAGATGTCGTCCTCGCTGACCCTCGTGCGCTTCCTGGACCTGCCGAAGGTGCCCGAGGAGTACCGCGGCCGGTCCTTCGTCCTCGTGCACGTGCTGTGCACCGCGGGGGAGGGGCTCGGCGAGCGGCTCGTGGCGCCGCTGCGCGCGCTCGCCCCCGAGCGGGACAACTGCGCCACCATGCCGTACGCGCGGGTCACCGAGCTCCACCACGACCCGAAGCAGCCGGTACGCGTCCACTTCCGCAGCGCGCTCCTCGACGAGCTCGACGACACGGCGGCCGAGACGCTGGTCTCGTTCATCGACCCGGCGCTGCCCGGCGGGCCGTACCCCAACATCGAGCTGCGTCACCTGGGCGGGGCGCTGAGCCGCCCGCCCCGGCGGGCGCACGCGGTGGGCAGCAGGACCGCGGCCTTCCATCTGTGGACGCGGATACCGGCCCCCGCCGAGACGGCCGACGAGGCCCGCCGGCTCTCGGACGAGGTGCTGGCACGGCTGAGGCCGTGGGACACCGGCGAGCTGCTGCCGGGGTTCCTCTTCGACCACGACGCCGGCCCCGAGCGGGTCCGGCGGGCCTACGCGGAGCCCGACCACCGGCGGCTGACCGGGCTGAAGGCCCGGTACGACCCGCAGAACCTGTTCCGCATCAACCACAACATCCCGCCCGTCCCGTGACGGTGCGTGAGAGGGGGATCAACCGGAATGACAGTCTCCACCGAGATACGGACGACGGTGGCCGAGGCCGCCGCACTGGCCGGTACCCAGGCCGCGAAGGCCGACGCCGAGCGCAGGGTGAGCGAGGAGGTCGTACGGGCGGTGGTCGACGCCGGCTTCGCCCGGTGGCTCGTACCCGCCCGCTGGGGCGGCTCCGACCGCGGCTACACCGAACTGACCGAGGCCGTGGCGGAGATCGGCGCGGAGTGCTCCTCCGCCGCCTGGCTCGCCTGCCTCGCCGCCCACGCCGCCCGCTACGTCGCCTGTCTGCCCGAGCAGGGCCAGGCCGACATCTGGGGCGACGGCCCCGACACCCTGGTCGCGGCCGTCATCAAGCCGCAGGGCACGGCGGCCGCCGTCGACGGCGGCTTCCGGCTCTCCGGCTCCTGGACCTACGTCAGCGGCGTCGAGCACTCCGACTGGGCGCTGCTCACCGGCCCCACGCCCGGCCCGAAGTCCGGCGGCCAGCCCATGCGGCTCTTCGCCGTCCCGCGCCGCGACTACACCTTCGAGGACACCTGGTCCTCCCTCGGCATGCGGGGCACCGGCAGCCACACCCTCGTCCTGGACGACGTGTTCGTGCCCGAGCACCGGGTCTGCCTGCGCGAGGACGCCTTCCGTGGCGCGACCGTCGGCCTGCCCGGGCGGGCCCCGCTGCCCAACCCGGCCGTCAGCGGACTGACGTTCGTCGCCCCCGTCCTCGGCGCCGCGCGCGGCGCGCTCGCCGTCGCCGCGCAGCTCGTGGCCGTCGCCCCGACCGGCCCCCGGGCCGCCGCGGGCCAGGCCTACCAGGTGGAGTTCGCCCGGGCCGCCGGCGAGATCGACGCGGCCCAGCTGCTCCTGGAGCGGGCCACCGCCGTCGTGGACGGCGGCACCCTGACGCCGGAGCTCGCGCGCCGCAACCGCCGCGACTTCGCCCTGGCGCTCCAGCTCCTCGCGGACGCCACCGACCGGCTGCTGAGGATCGGCGGCACCCGCGCCCAGGAGGACGGGCACCCGCTCCAGCGGTACTGGCGGGACGTCCGCTCCGTCACGAGCCACGCGGTCATGCAGTTCGAGCCCGCAGCCCTCGACTACACCCAGGGCCTCGCCGGTCCGGCCTGAAGGAGACGACGATGATCCTGGTATCCGGAGCCACCGGCCACGTCGGCCGGCCGCTCGTGGACGAACTGCTCGCCGCCGGCCGCAAGGTGCGGGCGCTCAGCCGAGACCCGCACGGGGCGGCACTGCCCGCCGGGGTCGAGGTGGCCGCCACCGCCGACCTGCCCCTGGAGGGCATCACCTCGGCGTTCTTCGTCATGGCCGCGTTCCCGGGGGGTACGGCCGAGCCGATCGCCCGCCTGAAGGAGGCGGGCGTCCGGCGCATCGTCGCCCTCTCCTCGTACTCGGTCCTCGACGACGACCCGAAGAACATGATCGCCGTGAAGCACCGGGACCTGGAGCGCCAGATCCGGGAGACCGGCGCCGAGTGGACGTTCCTGCGGCCCGCCGGCGGACTCGCGGCCACCGCCCTGGAGTGGGCCGGGCAGATCCGTACCGAGGGGGTCGCCCGCTTCCCCTTCGGGGAGGCGTGGACCGCCCCCGTCCACGAGCGGGACATCGCCGCCGTGGCCGCCCGCGCCCTGCTCACCGACGAACTCGTCGGCGAGGCACCGCTGTTCAGCGGACCCGAGTCGATCACCTACGCCGACCGGGCGCGGATCATCGGCGAAGCCACCGGCGAACCGGTCCGGTTCGCCGAGCTCACGCACGACGAGGCGCGGCAGGCCTGGCTCGCGGCCGGCATCCCGCCGCACGCCGTCGAGGCGCGGCTGCGGATGTTCGCCACGATGGTCGGCCGCCCGCACGAGATCTCACCGGTCGACCCCTATCTGGGAAGGCCCGGGCTGAGCTTCGCCCAGTGGGCCGCCGACCACGCCGACGCGTTCCGGAAGGGGACGAAATGATTCTGGTAGCCGGTGCCACGGGCAACGTGGGCGGCGAGCTGCTGCGGCAGCTGCGGGCCGAGGGAGCCCCCGTCCGGGCCCTCACCCGGAACCCCGCCCGGGCCGGGCTCCCGGCCGATGTGGAGGTCGTCGAAGGGGACTTCGGCACACCGGAGTCCCTGGCCAAGGCCTTCTCCGGGGTCGAGGCCCTGTTCCTCATGATGTCCGGGAACGAGACCGCGGTGGTCGAGGAGGCGGCCCGCGCCGGGGTACGGCGGATCGTGCTGCTCTCCAGCGTGGCCGTGGAGACCCGCCCCGACTCCCTGATCGGCCGCGTGCACCACGAGGCCGAGCGGGCCGTCGAGGAGTCCGGCCTCGAATGGACCTTCCTGCGGCCGGGCCAGTTCGCCTCCAACACCCGCGGCTGGGCCGCCCAGATCGCCCGCGGGGACGTCGTCCGGACGCCGTTCGGACAGGTGGGGCTGCCCGCCGTCCACCCCGGCGACATCGCCGCGGTCGCCAGGACCGCCCTCACCCGCGAGGGCCACGCGGGCGCGGTGTACGCGCTCAGCGGCCCCGCGCCCGTCACGCCCGTCGAGCAGGTCGCGGCGATCGGCGCCGCGATCGGCCGGAAGCTGCGCCACGAGGAGTCCACCCCGGAGCAGGCCGCCGCCGAGATGGCCGCCTTCATGCCGGCCGAGATCGTCGCCGCCACCCTGGAGTTCCTCGGCAGCCCCACCGCGACGGAGACCCGGGTCCTGCCCACCGTCGAGCAGGTGACGGGCCGTCCGGCGAGGACCTTCGCCGAGTGGGCGCGCGACAACGCCGACGGGTTCCGCTGACACCCGGGAGAGAGCATGGGGGCGCGACAGTGTTGACCCAGCGCGGATTCCGCGACGTACTGGGACGTTTCGGCACCGGTGTGGTGCTGGTGACCGCGGAGTCGGAGCGCGGGCCGGTCGGCATGGCGGTGAACTCCTTCACCTCCGTGTCCCTCGACCCGCCCCTGATCGCGTTCTGCGCCGCGCTGACCTCGACCACCTGGCCGGCCGTCCGCGCGGCGGGCGGCTTCGCCGTCACGATCCTCAGCGACGCCCAGGAAGACGTCTGCCGGACCTTCTCGGCCCGCGACGCGGACCGGTTCGCCGGCGGGAACTGGATACGGACCGCCGCCGGACACCCGGTGGCGGCGGACGGACTCGGCTGGCTGGACTGCCGCATCAGGTCGGTCCAGCTCGCGGGCGATCACGAACTGGTGATCGCCGAAGCGGCGGACTGGTCCCTCGGGGCCGAGACGAGACCGCTGATCTTCCACTCCGGTCGCTACGCCGGACTGACGGAGCGATCACACGCACGATGATGGGGAGAAATCTGTGTTCCTGGTGACCGGAGCGACCGGCAACGTCGGCCGTCACGTCGTCGAAGGGCTGCTCGCCGAGGGGCAGTCCGTACGGGCCCTCACCCGCGACCCCGCGGCGGCCCGCCTGCCCGCCCGGGCCGAGGTCGCGGTCGGCGACCTCACCCGGCCGGAGACGGTCGAGCCCGCCCTGAAGGGCGTCTCCGCGCTCTTCCTGTTCCCCTCGCCGGGCACGGCGGGGCCGGTCGTCCGGGCCGCGCAGCGGCAGGGCGTGCGCCGGATCGTCCTGCTGTCCTCCTCGGCCGTCGCGTACGAGACCGAGGGCGCCGACAACGCGATCGTGGCGTTCCACAAGGAGATCGAGCGCGAGGTCGAGGCCTCCGGACTGGAGTGGACCTTCGTCCGGCCCGGTGCCTTCGCCGTCAACACCCTCCAGTGGGCGCCGCAGATCCGCGCCGGGGACGTCGTGCGCGGGCCGCACGCCGGGGCCGAGATGTCCATGATCCACGAGCGGGACATCGCGGACGTCGCCGTCCGGGCGCTGCTCACGGACGGCCACGCGGGCGCGAAGTACGTGCTGACAGGACCGGAATCCCTCACCCAGGCCGAGCAGGCCCGGCGCATCGGCGAGGCCGTCGGGCGGCCCGTCCGGTACGAGGAGCTGGCGCCCGCCGCCGCGCGCGAGGAGATGCTCCGCAACGGCGTCCCGGCCGCCTTCGCGGACATGCTCCTCGCCTTCCAGGCCGGGCTCGTCGGCGTCCCCGCGGAGGTCACGACGGTGGTCGAGGAGATCACCGGCCACCCCGCACGCACCTTCGACGCATGGGCCGCCGAGCGCGCGGCCGACTTCCGCTAGGGCCTGTCCGGCGGCCCGGGGCCCCGGCCCCGGGCCGCGTCCGGCAAGAGGCCCGGCCCCTCCCCGCGGGCCCGGCCCGTACGAGACACGAACGAACCACGAGAGAGGTGTCCTCATGGCAGATGTGATCATCGCCGGCGGCGGCCCGACCGGCCTGATGCTCGCCTGCGAGCTGCGGCTCGCCGGAGTGGACGTGCTGGTCCTGGAGAAGCTCGCACGGCGGACCGGTGAGTCACGGGCCGGCGGCCTCCACGCCCGCAGCGTCGAACTCCTCGACCAGCGCGGGATCGTGGACCGGTTCCTCGCGGAGGGCAGCGCGCAGCCGCTCGCGCACTTCGCCTTCATGCACCTGGACATCGACGACTTCCCGACGAGGCATCCGTACGCCGTCGCCATCCACCAGTCCCGGATCGAACAGCTCCTGGAGGACCGCGCGCTGGAACTCGGCGTCCGGCTGCGCCGGCCCGCCGAGGTGATCGGCCTGGAGCAGGACGAGACCGGCGTCCAGGTGGAGGTCGCCGTCGACGGCGGCACCGAACGGCTGCGCGCCGACTACCTGGTGGGCTGCGACGGCGGCCGCAGCAAGGTCCGCAAGCTGACCGGCATAGGCTTCCCCGGCACCCCTGCCACGCTGACCGCGCTCCTCGGCGACGTCGAGCTCACCGACCCGCCCTCCGAGATCGTCTTCGGCCAGGAGGGGCGCCGGGACAACGGCTTCTACATGAACTTCCAGTCCGAGTACCCCGGGCTGCGCCGGATCATCACGGTGGAGTTCGGCAAGGTCACGGACCGGGACGCCCCCGTGACCGTCGAGACGCTCAGCGAGGCCTGCGTCGAGATCGTCGGCACGGACTGGGGCATGCACAGCCCGCGCCGGCTCGACCGGTTCAGCGACGCCTGCCGGCTCGTGGACGCGTTCCGCCAGGGGCGGGTCCTGCTCGCCGGGGACGCCGCGCACGTCCACTTCCCCTCCAGCGGCCAGGGCCTGAACCTGGGCCTCCAGGACGCCGTCAACCTGGGCTGGAAGCTCGCCGCGGTCGTGAAGGGCGAGGCCCCCGACGAGCTGCTCGACACGTACCACTCCGAGCGGCACCTGCACACCACGCACATGCTCAACAACATCCGCGCGCAGACGGCGCTCTGGCCCGCGGGCTCCGAGGCCGACGCGCTCCGCCGGGTCTTCGAGGACCTCATCGAGTTCGAGCACGGCAACCGCTACCTCGGCGGCGTCATCAGCCAGCTCGACACCCACTACCCGGTGGGCGACGGGCACCCGGCCCTCGGCCGCCGGATGACCGACCTCGACATCAAGTCGCCGACCGGCCGGGTGAGCGTCTACGAGCTGCTCCACGGCGCACGGCCCGTGCTGCTCGACTTCAGCGGCCGCCCCGACGTGCGCGCCGCCGCCGACGGCTGGACGGACCGCGTGGACCTGGTCGAGGCGGAGCCCCAGGACGACCACTGGGCCTTCCCGGTCATCGGCGACGTCCCGGCCCCCGCGGCCGTCCTCGTCCGCCCCGACGGCCACGTCGCCTGGGCCACCCCCACCGCGGCCGCCGCGGGGATCGAGGCCGAGGGCCTCACGGACGCGCTCACCCGGTGGTTCGGACCCGCCCGGGCCCGCCGGGAACAGGACGCGGCCTGACCGGCCACAACCCGACCACCACCACCCTCCGAACGGGAGCAACAGCGTGTCGCTGGACGAACCGACGACCGAGACCGCCGACACCGCCACCGGCTTCGCCGCACTCCAGCGGCTCGCCGACCTGGTGACCCCCATGGCGGTGAGAGTGGCCGCCCACCTGCGGCTCGTCGACCACCTGCGCGACGGTGCGCACGACCTGGCATCGCTGGCGAAGGCGACCGGTTCCCACCAGGACACGCTGAGACGACTGATCCGGCACCTGGTCGCCGTCGGCGTCCTGACGGAGCCCGCCCCGGACCACTACGAGCCCACCGCGGTGGGCGAGTTGCTCGCCCACGGCCATCCCGCCACCCAGGTCGGCTGGCTGGATCCGAGCCACATGGTCGGCCGGGCGGACCTCGCCCTCGTCCACCTCTTCGAGGCCGTGCGCGACGGCGAAGCCGTCTACCGGCAGCGGTACGGCAAGGAGTTCTGGGAGGAGGTCTCCGACGACCCCGCCCTCGGCGCCACCTTCTACGACATGATGGCCAACGGCCAGCGGACCGTCTTCCGGCAGGTGGCCGAGCGGCACGACTGGACCGGCGTACGGCACATCCTGGACGTGGGCGGCGCCGACGGCGACCTCCTCGCCGCCGTCCTCGCGCAGGAGCCCGGCATCAGCGCCGGCCTGCTGGAACTGCCCGGCCCGGCGGCCCGGGCGCGGACGAAGTTCGAGGGCACCGAACTGGCCGACCGGGTCACCGTGTTCGACGGCAGCTTCTTCGACCCGCTCCCGGTGACCGCCGACACCATCACGCTGTCCTTCGTCCTCCACAACTGGTCGGACGAGGACGCCGTACGCATCCTGCGCCGCTGCGCGGACGCGCTGGAGCCGGGCGGATCCGTGCTGCTCGTCGAGTGCGCCGACCAGTCGCCCAGCGCGCCGGATCCGGCGTTCACGAGCGCCGATCTCCGGATGCTGGTCTACTTCGGCGGCCGCGAACGCACCCAGGGGGAGTGGCGGGACATCGCCGTCGCGGCGGGCCTGGACATCGCCTCGCTGTCCCCCGCCCTCGCCTATGGCGCACGCGTCGTCACCTTGGTGAAGACGCCCTCCTGATTTCCGGGAATGCCCGCACGGCGGTGATGAAGGAGCGTGTCCGAATTCGATCGGGACTTTCCTTCCTCGGTTGACAGGAAAAAGTCCCGAATGACACGGTCCGAAGATCTGAAAGCATATTAAGGAGTCACTCTGTGACAGCACCTCACGGCCGAGCCGCCCTCGCGATCGAGGAGCTCACCGATGAGCAGTACGGACAGGTCATCCGCCCCGGCGACGCCGAGTACGACGCGGCCCGCACCGTGTACGTGGGCGATGTCGACCGCAGGCCCGCCGTGATCCTGCGCCCGCGGAACGCCGGACAGGTGGCGCGCGTCGTGACGCTCGCCCGGGAGACCGGGACCGAGTTCGCCGTCCGCGGCGGCGGGCACAGCGGCGCCGGGCACGGCGTCGTCGAGGGCGGCATCGTCCTCGACCTGCACCACCTGAAGGGCCTGGAGATCGACGTCGAGGCCCGCACGGCCTGGGCGGAGGCCGGGATCTCCGCCGGCGAGTACACCGCGGCGGCCGCGGAGCACGGGCTCGCCACGGGCTTCGGCGACAGCACCATGGTCGGCGTCGCCGGCATCACCCTGGGCGGCGGCATCGGCTTCCTGTCCCGCAAGTACGGCATGACCATCGACGACCTCCTCGCCGCGGAGATCGTCACGGCCGACGGCGAACTGCTCTCGGTGGACGAGCGGCACCACCCGGACCTGTTCTGGGCGATCCGCGGCGGCGGCGGCAACTTCGGCGTCGTGACCCGCCTCAAGCTCCGCCTCCACGAGGTCGACGGCGTCTACGGCGGCATCATGGTGCTCCCCGTGACCCCCGAGATCCTCGAGGAGTTCATCGCCGAGGCGGAGGCCGCCCCCGAGGAGCTCACCACGATCGTGAACGTGTGGACGGCGCCGCCGTTCCCGTTCATCCCCGCCGAGCAGCACGGCAAGCCGATCATCCTGGCGGTGATGTGCTACGCCGGGCCCGCCGAGGACGGCGAGAAGGTCATCGGCCGGTTCCGGGCGATCGCCCCGCCGCTCGCCGACATGGTGCGGGCCATTCCGTACCCGGCGATGTTCGGCCCCGCGGACCCCTCGGCGCACCCGATCTCCGCGGTGCGCAACATCTTCATCGACCGCGTCGACCGGGCGACCGCCGAGGCCATCCTGGACCGCACGGCCGCCTCCGACGCGATCACCGCCGGTGTGCAGCTGCGGGTCCTCGGCGGCGCCATCGCGCGCGTGCCCGACGACGCCACCGCCTACCCGCACCGGCAGAGCCGGATCATGGCCCATCTGACCGCCGTCTACGCGGACCCGGCCGACGCCGACCGGCACGAGGCCTGGGTCGAGGAGTTCATGACCGCGATCCGGCAGTCCGACTCCGGCTCCTATGTGAATTTCGTGGTGAAGGCCGGAGCCGAGGACGTCCGGGAGACGCTCTACCCGGGCGCCACCGGAGAACGCCTCGCCCGGATCAAGGCGGAATACGACCCGGCCAATCTTTTCCGCTCCAATCACAACATCGTGCCCGCGACATCGGGGTGACGTAACCGGGCGATGCTCCGGATTCCCGGGAAGGGGACGCCGTATTCGGCGTCCCCTTCTTGTCGTTCTCTCGCCGTTTTCCAGTCGTTTGGAGGAAAGTCAATGACAGCCGACAGAACGGAGACCCGGACGCGGGCGGGGGGGGGCCCCGCGGGGGGGCGCCCCCCCCCCCCCCCGCGCCGCCCCCCCACCCCCCGCCCCCCGCCCGCGGGGCCGGCCCGCCGCGCCGGCGGGGCCCCCCCCCGCCA
>NZ_JBSHDU010000004.1:111713-216119 GCF_053616475.1 Streptomyces sp. NPDC055815
CGCGCCTTTTTCCGCTGTTTTGTTTAATCTACATTCACACCGCAAACAAGCGACCCCGGGGGGGGGGGGGGGGCCCCCGGGGGGGGGGCGCCGCCCGCCGCCGGCCGTGCCCGGCTCGACTCGCTGACCGGACTGCGCTTCTTCGCGGCCCTCGCGGTCTTCGTCACCCACTCCTCCTTCCTCCTCATCGGCTCGGCGAGCCTGATCTTCCCCACCTTCGCCGACCCGGAGACCGGCGCCGCCTTCCAGGCCTGGGTCGGGCAGGCCGGCAGCCTCGGAGTGGCGTTCTTCTTCGTCCTCAGCGGCTTCGTCCTCACCTGGTCCGCCCGTCCCGGCGACCGCGCGGGCAGCTTCTACCGCCGCCGCTTCGTCAAGATCCTTCCGCTGTACTACGTGGCCGGGGCCGCGGCGACGCTCCTCCTGTGGGACCTCGGCGTCCGCTGGCAGGACCTGCTCGCCTACGCGACCTTCCTCCAGGTGTGGGCGCCGAACCCCGAGGTGAACTTCAGCGTCCTCACGCCCGGCTGGTCCCTCGCCGTCGAGGCCGTGTTCTACCTGGTCTTCCCACTCGTCATCGGCAGGTTCCGCCGCCTGGGCCGCGGCGCCGCCTGGACGGGCCTCGCCCTCAGCGTCGCCCTCGCCTTCCTCGTACCGGTCCTCGCCTACGTCCTGCCCGCCGGCGCCGGCGAGCTCGTGGGCGCCCCGAACCAGGCCGGATTCCAGACGTGGTTCGCGTACGTGCTGCCGCTCGGCCGCCTCTGCGACTTCTTCGCCGGCATGTTCGCCGCGCTCCTGGTGACCTCCGGCCACTTCCCCCGCACGAGCCTGCCGTGGGTCCTCGTCTCCTTCGTGCCCTGCTACGTCTGGGCGGCCGAGAGCCCGTGGCTGTTCGGCCAGCGGGCACCCCTGCTGGTCTCCTGCGTCCTGCTCATCGTCGCCGCCGCGCAGCGGGACGTCGCCGGGCGCCCCTCGTTCCTGTCGTCGAGCACCATGGTCCTGCTCGGCAACGTGTCGTTCGCGTTCTACCTCGTCCACCACCTGGTGCTCTACGCCCTCAACACCAAGGTGCTGCACGGCCCCTTCGGCTCGGTGCCGATGGTCGCCGCCTACATGGCGTCGGCCCTCGTCGTCTCCCTCGGCGTGGCATGGCTGCTCCACCGGTACGTGGAGATGCCCCTCGTCCGACGTTTCAGCACACCCCAGAGGCACACCCGCACGGAGGTCGCGGCATGAGGATCCTGGTCACCGGAGCGGCCGGATTCATCGGCTCCCACTTCGTCCGCCGGCTGCTCGCCGACGCGTACAGCGGCTGGGAGGGCGCCCACGTCACCGCCCTGGACAAGCTGACGTACGCCGGCAACCGGGACAACCTGCCCGCCGCGCACGAGCGCCTGGAGTTCGTCCGCGGCGACATCTGCGACCGCGAGCTGATGCGGGCCCTCGTGCCGGGCCACGACGCCGTGGTCCACTTCGCGGCCGAGTCCCACGTCGACCGCTCCCTGGACGGCGCCGGCGAGTTCTTCCGTACGAACGTCCTCGGCACCCAGACCCTCCTCGACGCGGTACGGGACAGCGGCGTGGAGCGGGTCGTGCACGTCTCCACGGACGAGGTGTACGGCTCCATCGACGAGGGCTCCTGGACCGAGGAGTGGCCGCTCGCGCCCAACTCCCCTTACGCCGCCTCGAAGGCCTCGTCCGACCTGGTCGCGCGCGCGTACTGGCGCACCCACGGCGTCGACGTGTCCGTCACGCGCTGCTCCAACAACTACGGACCCCACCAGCACCCCGAGAAGCTCATCCCGCTGTTCGTCACGAACCTCCTGGAGGGCCGGCAGGTCCCGCTGTACGGCGACGGGCGCAACGTCCGCGAGTGGCTGCACGTGGACGACCACTGCCGGGGCATCCACCTGGTGCTCGACCGGGGGAGGGCGGGCGAGATCTACAACATCGGCGGCGGCAACGAGTACACGAACCTCGCCCTCACCGAGAAGCTGCTCGAACTCACCGGCGCGGGCGCGGAGATGATCCGCCGGGTCCCGGACCGCAAGGGCCACGACCTGCGCTACTCGCTCGACGAGTCCAAGATCCGCGAACAGCTCGGCTACGTCCCGCTGACCGGTTTCGAGGAGGGCCTGGCCGCGACGGTCGCCTGGTACCGGGACAACCCGGACTGGTGGAAGGCCGTCAAGGAGGGTCCCGACCGTGCGCACTGACGCCCGTCCCGCGGCCGTGCGTTCCGACGCCCGGCCCGTCGCCGGGCTGTCCGTCGTCGTCCTCGGCGGCACCGGGTTCCTCGGCCGGCACCTCGCCGAGGGCTTCGCCGCGCGCGGCGCACGGGTCCACGCCGTCTCCCGTACGGGCGGGCCCGCCGCCCTGCGCCTCGATCTGCTCGCGGCGGCGCCGGACGAGATCGCCCGGCTCCTCGCCTCGACCGGCGCCGACGTGGTCGTCAACGCGGCCGGCCGGGCCTGGCGGGCCGACGAGCGGCAGATGGCCGAGGGCAACGCCGAACTGGTCGAGCGGCTCGTCACGGCGCTCGCCGGACACCCCGGCCCGCCGGTCCGGCTCGTCCAGCTCGGCAGCGTCCACGAGTACGGGGCCGGTGCGGCGGGCGCCGCGACAGGCGAGGACCACGAGCCGGCCCCGGTCACCCCGTACGGACGCACCAAGCTCCAGGGCACACGGGCCGTGCTGCGCGCCGCGTCCGGGCGCGGTGTCGACGGCGTGGTGCTCCGGCTCGCGAACGTGCTCGGCGCCGGGGTGCCGGAGGGCAGCCTCTTCGGCCGGGTCGCGGCCGAGCTCGGCGAGGCGGCGCGCGCCGTCGCACGCGGCGACGAGCCCGCCGAGCTGCGCCTCCCGCCGCTGCGCGCGGCCCGCGACCTGGTGGACGCCGGCGACACGGTCGCCGCGGTCCTCGCCGCGGCCACGGCACCGGCCGCCGCGGTCTCCGGCCGCGTCCTCAACATCGGCCGCGGCGAGGCGGTTCCGATGCGGGAGCTGATCCACCGCATGGTGGCGCTCAGCGGGGTCGACGTGCCGGTCGTCGAGGACGCCGAAGGGCCGGCCTCGCGCACCGATGTCGCCTCGCAGTGCCTGGACGTCGGCCGTGCGGAGCGGCTCCTCGGCTGGCGTCCGCGCCGGCCCCTCGACGACTCACTGCGCGATCTCCTCGCGCCCGTACTTCAGCAGGGACGTCCGCCGCTCGGCGTCACTCCCCACGCATCCGACATGGAAGAGGAATCACCGTGAGCGACCGCAAGGAACTCGTGCTGGAAGAGGTCCGCAAGTACCACCAGGAGGTGTCCCCGGTCCGGGAGTTCGTCCCCGGCACCACGGAGATCTGGCCGTCCGGCGCGGTGCTGGACGAGTCGGACCGGGCGGCCCTGGTGGAGGCCGCGCTGGAGATGCGCATCGCGGCCGGGCGCAGCTCCCGCAGGTTCGAGTCGGCCTTCGCCCGGCGCCTGAAGCGCCGCAAGGCCCATCTGACCAACTCCGGCTCGTCGGCGAACCTGCTGGCGGTGTCGGCGCTCACCTCGCACGTCCTGGAGGACCGGCGGCTGAAGCCGGGCGACGAGGTGATCACCGTCGCGGCGGGTTTCCCGACCACGGTCAACCCGATCCTGCAGAACGGTCTCGTCCCCGTCTTCGTGGACGTCGACCTCACCACCTGCAACGCGACGGCCGACCGGGTGGCGGCCGCGATCGGCCCGAAGACCCGGGCGATCATCATCGCGCACGCCCTCGGCAACCCGTTCCCCGTCACGGAGATCGCCCAGCTCGCCGAGGAGCACGACCTGTTCCTCATCGAGGACAACTGCGACGCGGTCGGCTCGCTCTACGACGGGAAGCTCACCGGCACCTTCGGCGACATGACCACCGTCAGCTTCTATCCGGCGCACCACCTCACCATGGGCGAGGGCGGCTGCGTCCTGACCTCGAACCTGGGCCTGGCCCGGATCGTGGAGTCGCTGCGGGACTGGGGCCGGGACTGCTGGTGCGAGCCCGGCGAGAACGACAAGTGCCTCAAGCGCTTCCAGTACCAGATGGGCACCCTGCCGGCCGGGTACGACCACAAGTACATCTTCTCGCACGTCGGTTACAACCTGAAGGCGACCGACATCCAGGCGGCCCTGGGGCTGACCCAGCTGGCCAAGCTGGACGACTTCATCGACGCCCGGAAGCGGAACTGGCGGCGGCTGCGGGACGGCCTGGACGGCGTGCCGGGGCTGCTGCTGCCGGAGGCGACGCCCCGCTCCGACCCGAGCTGGTTCGGCTTCGTGCTCACGGTGGACCCGGAGGCGGCCTACAGCAGGGCCGAGCTCGTGGCCTTCCTGGAGGACCGGAAGATCGGCACGCGCCGGCTCTTCGCGGGGAATCTGACCCGGCACCCGGCCTACATCGACCAGCCGCACCGGATCGTGGGCGAGCTCACGAACAGCGACATCATCACCGAGCACACCTTCTGGATCGGGGTGTACCCGGGGCTGACCGACGAGATGCTGGACTACGTCGTCGCCTCGATCAAGGAGTTCGTGGCCGCGCGCGGCTGATGACGCGTTCCCGGGGCGTCGGCAGGGCGGCGCCCCGACGGGAAATCAGGAGCTTCCGAAACGGAAACCGACACCGCGTACGGTGGTGATCCACCGGCTGGAGCCGAGTTTGCCGCGCAGACTGCTCACATGCGTGTCTATGGTCCGGCCGGGTTTCGCCCGGGGATCGCTCCACACCTGGGCCATGATCTGCCGCCGGGAGAAAACACTGCCCGGCCGCGAGGCGAGCAGATAGAGGAGATCGAATTCCTTCCGGGTCACCTCTATGTACCGTCCGTCGAGGCGGACTTCCCGGGAGCGGTGGTCGATGTGCAGCGAGCCGACCGCGATGACGTCGTCCGGGGCGGAGGACTGGAGCCGCACCCGGCGCAGCACGGCCTCCATTCGGGCCGTCAATTCGGTCAGGCTGCACGGTTTCACGATGAAATCGTCCGCTCCGGCGCGCAGGCTGAGGACCCGGTCGAGTTCCGTGTCGCGCGAGGTGACGACGATCAGGGCGACGTCGCAGAGGGCGCGGATGCTCCGGCAGAGTTCCATGCCGTCCAGGTCCGGAAGGTCGAGGTCGACGAGGAGGACGTCCGCGCCGCGGTAGGCCTGGAGCGCCTCGGCTCCGGTCCGGGCGTGCTCCGCCTCGTAACCGTGCCGGCGCAGTCCCTGGATGAGCAGATCGGCGTCGTGGGACGCGCTCTCCACGGAGAGTACGCGGGTGGCTTTGTGTTCGGCCTGTGCCTGCGGTCGAATGGGCTCGGTATTGACGGATAATTGATACGGAATGCCTGCCGTGACCGTTCCTTCACTCACGCAAAACAGTCTACACAGGTGAGTTGTGATGTACACGGGGTTCCGCTTCGCCATTCTGTAAAAGAGAGCGGCGGGTTGCGGTGACGTGAGGATTGCGCGGATATTTCGCGGCCGTCGATCTTTTCTGGACAACTTTCCGGTCGACGTGGTGTGACCGTGGTCTCGTCGCGGGCGCAGCGGCCGGTCGTCGCCCCGCCCCGGCGCGGACGGTCCCCTCGCCCACGTATCCTCGACTCCTCGGAAAATGGGGGAGAGGATCGCGGAGGTATACAGGTGGAGTTCCGGCTGCTCGGCTCCGTCGCGCTGGTGACGGAGGACGGGGACGTAGCCCTGGGGCCCGCCAAGCGGTCCAGTCTGCTCGCCATGCTCCTGCTGCGCCCCAACAGCGCCGTGAACGTCGGCCAGTTGATCGACGCCCTGTGGGAGGAGGAGCCGCCCACCCACGCCAAGACCGTCCTCCAGGGCCATGTCTCGCGGCTGCGCGCCCTGCTCGCCGAGCACGGCGCCGAGGCGTACGGCGTCGAACTCGCCACCCAGGGAACGGCGTACGTCCTGCGGATGCCGGAATCGCTCGTGGACGCCCACCGCTTCGAGGAGCTCGTCGGGCTCGCCGGGGTGCAGCGCCGGCCCGCCGACGCCGTACGGATGCTGCGCGAGGCGCTGTCGTACTGGCAGGGGCCCGCGCTCACCGGAACCGTGCACAGCAGGCCCCTCGAAGCCGCCGCCGGAGGCCTGGAGGAGCTGCGGCTCGCCTCGGTGGAGGCCCTCGCGGAGGCGTACGGGCAGCTCGGCGAGCACGGCAGGGCCGCCGCCGTCCTGCGTACCGAGGCCGTCGCCCACCCGCTGCGCGAGTCCCTCGCCGCCGCGCTGATGCTCGCGCTCGCCCGCTCCGGCCGCCAGTCGGACGCCATCGACTGGTACCACCGGACCCGGCGGCTGCTCGCCGAGGAACTGGGCGTCGACCCCGGCGAGACCCTCAGCGAGGCGTACGCGACGCTGCTCCGCTCAGCCGAGCCCGTCTCCCCGGCCCGCCCCGCCCCCGAGGTCAGGGCCCCGGCGCCCGAGGGCCTGCCGCGGGCCCCGCGCGGCTTCACCGGGCGCGGCGCCGAACTCGCCGCCCTCGACGCCGCCGTCCGCGCCGGGGAAGGCCCGGTCTGCCTGGTCACCGGGCCCGCCGGGGTGGGCAAGACCGCCTTCGCCGTCCACTGGGCCTACGAGCGGCGCGCCGACTTCCCCGACGGACGGCTCTTCGCCGACCTGCGCGGCTTCAGCGACACCCAGGAGCCCGAGACCGCCGCCGTCCTGCGGGAGTTCCTGCTCGCCCTCGGGGTCCCGCCGCAGCGGATCCCGGAGACCGTCGACGCGCGCGGTGCCCTGTTCCGCTCGCTCACCAGCGGGCGCCGGCTGCTCGTCGTCCTCGACAACGCCCGCTCCTCCGAGCAGGTCAGGCCGCTGCTGCCCGGCGGCGCCCCGTGCACGACGCTCGTCACCAGCCGCGACCGGCTCGGCGGCCTCATCGCCTCCGACGCCGCCCGCCCCGTGCCCCTCGGACACCTTCAGCCCGCCGCCTCGGCGGCCCTGCTCTCCACCGTCCTCGGCGCGGACCGGGTCGCCGCCGAACCGGCCGCCGCCACCCGGCTCGCCCGGCTCTGCGACGGCCTGCCGCTCGCCCTCCGGGTGACTGCCGCCCGCCTCGCCGAGCGGCCGCACTGGACGCTCGACGCGATGGTCGGCGAACTCGCCGACGAACAGAGCCGGCTCGCGCTGCTCGACGTGGAGGACCGGGGCGTCTCCGCCGCACTCCGCCTCACCGTGCAGCAGCTGCCGGAGTCCGCCGCCCGGACGTTCCGCGCGCTCGGCCTGCACACCGGCTCCGACCTCGACCGGTTCGCGGCGGCCGCGCTCGCCGGGACGACACCCGGGCAGGCCTCCGCCGACCTGGACCGGCTCGCCGCCGCCCACCTGCTCACCGAGGCCGTCCCCGGCCGCTGGACGCCGCACGACCTGGTGCGCCTCTACGCCCGCCATCTCGCCCCGCAGGCCGACCCCGAGGGCCTGCCCCGGCTCATCGACCTCTACCTCTACACGGGCCTCGCGGCCGACGCCGCCGCCGAGCCCGGCTCACAGCCCTGCTACACGCTGCCCGCCGACGCCCGGCGGCCCGCCGCCACCCGGGAGTTCGAGGACCGTACGGCGGCGCTCGACTGGTACGCCGCCGAGCGCCCCGCCCTGGAGGGCGCGGTCGCCGCCGCGGCCGCCCTCGGGATGCACGACCGGGCCTGGCGGCTCGCGCTCGTGCCGTGGCCGCTGATGCTCATGCGGATCGGGGACGGCTGGACCCCGCTCCTGGAGGCCGGGCTCGCCTCGGCCGAGGCGATCGGCGACCTCGACGCCCAGTCGCGCACCTGTGCCCTGCTCGGCTGGATCCTGCACGAGGAGGGCCGCGACGCCGAGGCGCTGGTCCATCTGGAGAGGGCGCCCGGCCTGGCCGCCCGGGCCGGCGACCCGATCAGCGAGGCGATCGCGTACATCAACTACGCCGCCGTGCTCGACGCGACCGGGGAGCACGAGCGGGCCGGGCTGCTGATGCTGCACGCCGTCGACCTCGCCGACCGCACCGGCCACCCCTCCACCCAGGTGCTGACCCTCCAGCACCTGGCGGGCCACTGCGTGAAGGCGGAGGACTTCGAGGCGGCACTCGCGCACACCCTTCGCGCCGGGGAACTGGTCGCGCCCGACGCGGTCGTCATCCGGGCCTCGCTGCAGATCACCCTGGGCGAGGCGCTGGCCGGTATCGGCCGGCTCGACGAGGCCGCCGACCAGCTGGAACGGGCGATCGTCGCGGCCGACGCGGCCGGTTTCACGGAGGGTTCGGCGCGGGCGGCGGCGCACCTCTCGCGCCTGTCAGCGGATCGTTAGCGGTACGCAAGCGGGACGGCAGCGGGGGCCGGGAAGCTGGTTCACGGCACCGAGCGAGGTGCCCCGGCGCGGGTGGACCGCACGCGTCGGACGAACGCGTCAACGGGGGAGTACCACCATGCGCAACCACCGCAAGAACACCGTCCTGGCCGCCGCCGCCATCGCCGCCCTCTCGCTGGGCCTCACCGCCTGCGGCGGCGGGGACGGCGCCACGGGCGCCAAGGACGCGGGCAGCGCGAGCTCCGCCCCGGTCAGCGTCGGTGCGGGTGACAGCGGCGCGGCCACCGCCACCGCCGGCGGTGCCACGGCGGACCAGGCCGCGACGAAGAGCGGCTCGGGCTCCACGGGCGGCTCGTCCGCCTCCACGGGCGGCTCCGAGGCCGGCTCGACGAGCGGCTCCACCACCGGCTCCGCGTCCGGCGGCAAGAGCTCCGCGAAGGCCCCCGCCTGTGCCTACGGCGACATCAAGGTCACGGCGGCGAAGGCGGACGAGGTCCCGACCGAGCACATCACCCTCACCGCCACCAACACCTCCGGCCGCTCGTGCACCCTGCTGGAGTACCCGCTCATCGCCTTCGGCCCGATCCAGACCGCCAAGGACGTCCCGGCCGTCGCGAAGAGCAAGCCGGCCACGCCGATCGTCCTGGAGGCCGGCCGGCCCGCCTACGCGAACGTGCGGATCGCGCTCGGCGGCGTCCACGAGGACAACAAGGTCGTGAACGAGTTCAACGTGAACCTCTTCGCCGCCGAGGGCCCGGCCGAGGGCAGCATCGTCGTCAAGGCCCCCGCCGGCGGCCTCGCGGTCGACGAGGCCGCCGCGAAGACGGGCTACTGGACGTACGAGCTCCGCAACGGCGCCGACGAGTTCTGATCCGTACGCCCGTGAGCGCCCCCGGTGCGGCGTCAGGGACGGGACCGGCCGTCCGTGACGCCGCACCGGGCGCGGCCGGCCGGGGAACACCCCCGCGCGACCACGCGTTCCCGTACCACCTGAGCGGCCGTCAGGGCGGTCGCCGGGGGGAACGAAACGGAGCTGCCATGTCCTACCCCGAGCCCCGCTACCACGGCGAGAAGGGCGAGATCAGCGCCACCTACCGGCCCGCCGGAACGCCCGCCGAGCTCACCGCGCCCAACGGGACCCGCACGCACTATCTGGCCACCACCGCCTCCACGGGCGGTGAGTTCGGTCTCTACCGCGTCGACATGACCCCCAAGGCCGGCGGGCCCGCCACCCACTTCCACCGGACGATCTCGGAGACCTTCTTCGTGCTCGACGGGACCGTCCGGCTCTACGACGGGGAGCGCTGGGTGGACGCGGTCAAGGGCGACTGCCTGTACGTCCCGACGGGCGGGCTGCACGCCTTCCGCAACGACTCCGACGAGGACGCCTCGATGCTCATGCTCTTCGCGCCGGGGGCGCCCCGCGAGGAGTACTTCGAGAAGATGACGGAGTTCGCGTCCATGACGGACGAGGAGCGGGCCGAGTTCTTCCTGAAGCACGACACGTTCTGGACGGACTGAGGCGCGCGCTTCACGGCACCAGGCCGGTCTTCGCGCCCGCCCCGCACAGCGGCACCACCGTGAGCCCCGGGCGGGGCGGGGCCGCGCTCACCGCCGCCCAGCAGGCCACGCCGGTCGCCTCCACGAACAGGCCCCGGCGGGCCAGGTCCCGCTGGGCGGCGCGGATCTGGTCCTCCGTCACCGTCAGGAACGTACCGCCCGACGCGCGCACCGCCCGCAGGATCTGCCGGGCGCGGGGCGGGGCGGGGATCGCGATGCCCTCGGCGAGGGTGGGGCGCGCCGCGGCCGGCCCGGTGAGGTCCTCCGCGCCCGCGTGGAAGGCGGCGGCCAGCGGGGACACGGCCTCCGCCTGGACGGCGACGAGCGCGGGCCGGCGCTCGACGAGCCCGTGGCCGTACAGCTCCTCGACGGCGAGGGCGGCACCGAGGAGCAGGGTGCCGTTGCCGACGGGGACGACGATCGTTTCCGGGAGGCGTCCGCCGAGCTCCTCCCACAGCTCGTACACGTAGGTCTTGGTGCCGTGCAGGAAGTACGGGTTGTACACGTGGGAGGCGTAGAAGACGCCCCGCTCGTCCGCCGCCTCGCGCGCAGCCCGGGCCGTCGCCTCGCGGTCGCCGGGCACCTCGACGACCCGGGCCCCGTGCGCCCGGATCTGCTCCAGCTTCTTCGGGGACGTGCCGCCGGGGACGTACACGACGCAGTCGAGCCCGGCCCGTGCGCTGTAGGCGGCGATCGCGGTGCCCGCGTTGCCGCTGCTGTCGGCGAGGACCGTGCGGGGCTCCAGGCGGCGGGCGTGCGCGGCGAGGAGTGCGGCGCCGCGGTCCTTGAAGGACAGGGTCGGCATGAGGAAGTCGAGCTTGGCCGAAACCGCGCCGGTGCCCGCGCCGGTGGCCGGGTCGGCGCCCAGGTCGCCGGTGAGGCGGACGAGCGGTGTGCGGCCCTCGCCGAGGCTCACCTCGGGCCCGTACGGGAGCGGAGGGAGCGCCTCCTCGTAACGCCACAAGGAATTCACGCGTGACGCGAGTGACGGGAGGGAGACCGGCCCACTCGTGAACGCGAGGTCCCAGGGGCCTCGGCACTTCGGACAACACCAGGTGAGGGCGGAGACGGGGGACTGGATCCGGCAGCGGGGGCACTCGTAGGCGGTCATGAGGGCCAGCATGTCAGCGGTGTGACACGGGTGTTGCGGAGTTGTGCGGGCTCTTGTGGGATTCCTATGGATCAGTCAATCTTTCGCTCGGCAGCCGGACGTTCGAGACGGCACGGGCCTCCCGTGTCGCATTGACATGTCCATGCCTAAGTTCCTGGCACCGTCACGTCGAGCTCCTGCCTTACCCCCACGAGGAGGACCCCCCACATGTCAGTGATGCGCGCACCGCGCCGCCGGGCCACCGCCGCGGCCATCGCCGTCGCCGCCCTCGCCCTCGGCTCCCTCACCGCCCTCCCGGCGGCCGCCGCGACGACCGCCCCCGAGGGCGTCATCGAGAACGCCGGCGCGGAGGGCACCGTCCCGGGCAGCTACATCGTCACCCTCGACGAGTCCGCCCAGGCGGAGACCGCCAAGGGCCGGGCCGTCGCCGCCAAGTTCGGCGCCACGATCAAGCGGACGTACACCTCGGCGATCAACGGCTACTCCGTCGAGCTCTCCGAGGCCCAGGCGAAGAAGCTCGCGGCCGACCCGGCCGTGAAGTCCGTCGTCCAGAACCGCGTCTTCCACATCGACGGCACCCAGCCCTCCCCGCCGTCCTGGGGCCTGGACCGGATCGACCAGAAGGCCCTTCCGCTGAACCAGAGCTACACCTACCCGGACTCCGCGGGCCAGGGCGTCACGGCGTACATCATCGACACCGGCGTCCGTAAGACCCACACCGACTTCGGCGGCCGCGCCGTCGACGGCTACGACGCCATCGACAACGACAACACCGCCCAGGACGGCCACGGCCACGGCACCCACGTCGCCGGTACCGTCGCGGGCACGTCGTACGGCGTCGCCAAGAAGGCGAAGATCGTCGGCGTCCGCGTCCTCGACAACTCCGGCTCCGGCACGACCGAGCAGGTCGTCGCGGGCATCGACTGGGTCACGCGGAACGCCGTCAAGCCGGCCGTCGCCAACATGAGCCTCGGCGGCGGCGTCGACTCCGTCCTCGACAACGCCGTCCGCAACTCGATCGCCTCCGGCGTCACCTACGCCGTCGCCGCCGGCAACGAGACCGACAACGCCGCCAACCACTCACCCGCGCGCGTGGCCGAGGCCATCACCGTCGGCGCCACCACGTCGAGCGACGCCAAGGCGAGCTACTCCAACTACGGCAGCGGCCTCGACCTCTTCGCCCCGGGCTCCTCCATCACCTCGTCCTGGGGCACCGGCGACACCGCCACCAACACCATCTCCGGTACGTCGATGGCGACCCCGCACGTCGCCGGCGCCGCCGCGCTCTACCTGGCGGACAACCCGACGGCGACCCCGGCGCAGGTCTCCACGGCCCTCGTGAACGCCGCCACCCCGAACGTCGTCACCAGCCCCGGCACCGGCTCCCCGAACCGGCTGCTGTACGTCGGCGGCGGCACCACCACCCCGCCCGGCCCGAAGTTCGAGAACACCGCGGACTTCGCGATCAACGACAACGCGACCGTCGAGTCCCCGGTCACCGTCAGCGGCGTCTCGGGCAACGCCCCCTCGGCCCTCCAGGTGCCGGTGAACATCGTCCACACCTACATCGGTGACCTCCAGGTCCAGCTGATCGCCCCCGACGGCTCGGCGTACACGCTCAAGGCCTTCGGCACCGGCGGCAGCGCGGACAACATCAACACCACGTACACCGTGAACGCCTCCTCGGAGGTCGCGAACGGCACGTGGAAGCTGCGGGTCACGGACAACGCGAACCTCGACACCGGGAAGATCGACTCCTGGGCGCTGCAGTTCTGATCGATGCCTGATGTGGATCCACGCCTGATCCAAGGGGGGGGGGCGGTCGCCTGCGGGCGGCCGCCCCTTCCGTACGATGCGCGACCGAGCGTTTGTTCGCATCGCCGCCGCAACAGGAGCACGCACCCGTGGAGCCGAGCCAGCCGAGCCAGCCGACCCCGCCGCCCGCAGGAGGCCCGCAGCCCGGGGGTGCCCCGCAGCCCGGGGGCGGCCCCCAGACCGGGGGATGGCCCGCCCCGGGCCCGTACACCTCCCCGGGGATGCCGTACACCCCGTACGGGCAGCCCGGCATGCCCGGCGCCACCCCCTACGGGCAGCCGCCGCGCCGCTCCACCAACGGCCTGGCCGTCGCCTCCCTCGTCTCCGGCATCGTGTGCTGCCTGCCGCCCCTCGGTCTGATCCTCGGCCTCGTCGCCCTGCCGCAGATCAAGAAGAAGGACCAGACGGGCAAGGGGCTCGCGATCGCCGGCATCGTGCTCTCCGCCCTCAGCTCCCTGCTGCTCGTCGTCGGCCTCACGACCGGCGGCTTCGGCTCGGCCTTGGACGAATTCAAGAAGGGCATGGACGAGGCCGCCGCCGCCAGGTCCACGTTCTCGCTGCGGACCGGGCAGTGCTTCACCGGCGACGGCAAGCTGGAGGACTACACGACGGACGTCAAGGTCGTCGACTGCGACCGCCCGCACGACGGCGAGGTCACCGGCGAGTTCAAGGTGACCGGCTTCGACAAGTGGCCCGGCGACGACGCGCTGGACGACCTCGCGGGGGCGCGCTGCGAGACGATCAACGGGGCGTACGCGATGGACACCTGGGCGGTCCCGATGGACGTCTGGACCTACTACTACCAGCCGACCAAGGAGAGCTGGCGGGCCGGCGACCGTGCGGTGACCTGCGTGTTCGCCAGCGAGAAGAACAGGAAGTTCACGGGCTCGGTGCGCTCCGACAAGACCACGCTGAACCTCGACCAGAGCTTCTTCCTGACGGTCGTGAACCCGATCGAGACGGCCGTCTACGAGGAGCCGGAGGAGGACCAGGACGAGGACCTCGCCTCGAACAAGGAATGGGCCACGGAGGTTCTGGTGGCGATCGACGCGGCCCGTTCGGGCCTGGGGCAGCACACCTGGCCGGGCGACTCCGCCGCCCCGGTCGCGGTGCTCCGCAAGCAGCTCGACACGGCCTCGCAGCGGTGGAAGAAGCTGGCCGGCGCCCCCGACGCGGACGCCTACCGGGAGGCGTACGACGCCGCCTGGGAGGCCCTTCCCGAGAACCTCGGCGCGGAGGCGCGGACCGCGCTCGGCCTGACGGGCGCACCCCCGGCGGGCGAGGGCACCCAGGCCTGAACCGGCCGCGGGGCGTGCGAACGGGGCCGGGTCTCCCTCCGGGGGAGGCCCGGCCCCGTCGTGTGCGGACCGGAGACGGCGTCCGGGGACGGCGGCCCGTGACCGACCGCCGTTCCGGACCACCGTGAGCGGCGGGGTACCGGTCCGCGGCTCATGGGGGGCGAGGAGGGTCAGCGCCGGGTCAGGCCCCGGTCGATGGCGGTGATCAGCTCGCCGTCCGCGGTGTCCCCGTCGAGGGACCAGACCATCGCGCCGCCGAGCCCGCGCTGCCGGACGTAGGAGGCCTTGGTGCGCAGGACGGTGGGGTCGTCGTACGTCCACAGGGTGGTGCCGTCGAAGAGCCAGGCGTGGCCGTTCTTCGCGCCCCGGTGGAGCGTGTACGTCCCCGAATCGGCCAGCTTCTTCAGGTGCTTGTAGTCCTCGGAGCCCGCCGTCCAGGTCGCGGGGGCGGGGCCCGCCGCCGGCTGACCGAGGCCGTCTCCGCCGCCGGTCACGCCGGTCCAGCCCTGGCCGTAGAAGGGCATGCCGACCACGAGCTTGTGGGCGGGGGCGCCGCGCCGCAGCCAGGCGCGGACGGTCTGGTCGACGCTGAAGTCGTCCTTCGCGAAGAGCGCGGACTGCTGGGCGGTGGTCTGCTCGCCGGAGACGTGGAAGTCGTAGCCCTGGAGGTTCACGAAGTCGAAGTCCCGCATGATCGCGGGGACGTCGAAGCCCGCGTCGATCTTGGCGGGGGCGGTGGGCACGAACGCGCTGAGGTCGTAGTGCTTCCGCTGCGGCAGCGAGCGCCCGTAGGCGTCGAGCTGGGTGCGGAACTCCCGTACGAGCTGGGTGAAGTGGGGCTTGTCCTCGGGGCGGACCGCGTTCCCGGGGGCGCCCTCCGAGCCGGGCCACTCCCAGTCCAGGTCGACGCCGTCGAAGAGACCGGCGGCGGCCCCGGCGCCGCCGCGGGCGCCGTCGGCGGGGAGGTTGCCCTTGATGTACGTGTCGATGCAGGAGGCGACGAGGGCCTTGCGTCCGGCCTCGGTGCGGACCGCGTCGGAGAAGTGCGCGGAGCCGCTCCAGCCGCCCAGCGAGATCATGACCTTGAGGCCGGGGTTCTGCGCCTTCAGTTCGCGCAGCTCGTTGAAGTTCCCGGCGAGGCGCTGGTCGGCGGTGTCGCCGACGCCGTCCACGGAGTTCGCGGCGTCGACGGGGCGGACGTAGTCGGCCCAGGGGTCGGAGCCGGGGGCGTTGCCCATGAGGCACCTGCCGTCCGGACCGACCACGCCGAAGGCGTAGTTGATGTGGCTGAGCTTGGCGGCGGTGCCGCTCGTCTGCAGATCCTTGACCTGGAAGTTCCGGCCGTAGACGCCCCATTGGGTGAAGTAGCCGATCCGCTTGAGCGTCCGGGTGTGCGGGGGCTGCGGGTGGGCGTCGGCGGCGGGGGCCAGGGTGGCGAGGAGACCGAGGGCGGCCGCGGCGGCGGTGCCGAGGGTCAGCTTGGTCAGGGCTCTGGGGCGCATGGGCTCGTTCCTGTGCGAGGCGGGATGGAGCGTGCGGGCAGGAACTTATTGGTCTGGACCAATAGAGCGCAAGAGGTGCGGGGGAAGCGTTCGGGGGTGACCGCGGGTAGCCGAGATCGTCATCACTTCGAGTGAAACTCTGGCCCATGCTTGCGGATCGCGACCGACGGTTGTCAGGCTGTAGCTGTCAGTCAACCTGAGGGGAGTGTCCAGTGACGTTCGGTGAGCAGCCCGCCTATCTGCGCGTGGCGAGCGATCTGCGGGAGAAGATCGCCAACGGCTCGCTTCCGCCGCATACCCGCCTCCCCTCGCAGGCACGCATCCGCGAGGAGTACGGGGTGTCGGACACCGTCGCGCTGGAGGCCCGCAAGGTGCTCATGGCCGAGGGGCTCGTGGAGGGGCGCTCGGGCTCCGGGACCTATGTGCGCGAGCGTCCGGTCCCGCGGCCGATCGCCCGCTCCGGCTACCGTCCCGCGTCCGGCGCCAGCCCCTTCCGTCAGGAGCAGGCCGCCGAAGGGGCCCGCGGCACCTGGGAGTCGCGCAGCGAGCAGGAGCCGGCGAGCGTCGAGGTGGCCGAGCGGCTCGGCATCGAGCCGGGGGAGCGGGTGATGCGCACGCGGTACGTGTACCGGGACGGGGGCGAGCCCATGATGGTCTCCACCTCCTGGGAGCCGCTCGCCGTCACCGGCCGGACGCCGGTCATGCTGCCCGAGGAGGGCCCGCTGGGCGGCTGTGGCGTCGTCGAGCGCATGGCGGCCATCGACGTGGTCGTGGACAACGTGGTGGAGGAGGTCGGGGCCCGGCCCGGCCTCGCCGAGGAACTCCTGGCCCTCGGCGGGGTGCCGGGACACGTGGTCATGGTCGTGGAGCGCACGTACTACGCCTCGGGCCGCGCCGTGGAGACGGCCGACGTCGTCGTCCCGGCCGACCGCTACCGCATCGCCTACCACCTGCCGGTGAGGTGACACCGGGTCGGGCCGCCGACCGTTCAGCGGGGCCGGGTGTCCGGGAGGTGTGACCCGGAGTTAACGGGGCGTCAACTCGCGTAACCGCCCGGCAACCGCGTTCCGTCGGCCCTCGACACGCGCGGCTCCTACCTTCCTCGTCCGTACCCGCGACCCGGTCGGACGACAGGAACCCTCATGACGGACACGCTCACCCCACCCACCCCGGAGCCGGCTGGGGGCCCCTCCCAGGCCGCTCAGGCGCCGGCGGAGGCCACCCCGCCGCCCGCGGAGGCCGTCCCGCCCGCGGGGCCCCGCCGCAGCTACGCCAGGCTGGCCGCGGACGAGAGCCGCGAGGACTACTCCCTGCGGTACGCCCCGCACTCCTTCCGCCGCTGGTCGCCCGGGACCGTCGCCGGCACCGCGCTCGGCGGCATCGCCTACCTCGCCGACTTCGCGATCGGCGCCTCGATCGTCTTCACCTACGGCTTCGGCAGCGGACTCGCCTCGATCCTCACCGCCGCCGCGCTCATCTTCCTCACCGGCATCCCCATCGCCCGGGCCTGCGCGAAGTACGGCCTGGACATGGACCTCATCACCCGCGGCGCGGGCTTCGGCTACTTCGGCTCCACGCTCACCTCGCTCATCTACGCCTCCTTCACCTTCATCTTCTTCGCCCTCGAAGGCTCGATCATGGCCCAGGCCATGCACCAGGCCGTGGGCCTGCCGGTGGAGATCGGCTACCTCGTCACGACCCTGATCGTCATCCCGATCGTCTTCCGCGGCATGGGCGCCCTCGCCAAGGTGCAGGCCTGGACCCAGCCGATCTGGCTCGTCGGCCTGGTGCTGCCCTTCGCCGTACTGGCCTTCGAAGCCCCCGACGCCTGGGGCGCCTTCGCCTCCTTCGGCGGTACGGAGGGCGCCGGCGCCGGCTTCTCGTGGATCGGCTTCGGCCTCGGCACCGGCGTCGCGCTCTCCCTGATCGCCCAGATCGGCGAACAGGCCGACTACCTGCGCTTCATGCCCGCGAAGACCGAGGCGAACAAGCGCCGGTGGAACCTCGCCGTGCTCGCCGCCGGCCCCGGCTGGGTGATCATCGGCGCGGCCAAGCAGCTCGGCGGCGCCTTCCTCGCCTTCGTCGCCCTGGAGGCCGTCGGCAAGACCCACGCCCTGGAGCCGATCGCCCCTCAGATCGAGGCACTCAGGCCCTGGCTCGGCACCTTCGCGCTGCCCGCCGCCGCGCTCTTCGTGATCGTCTCCCAGATCAAGATCAACGTCACCAACGCCTACAGCGGCTCGCTGTCCTGGTCGAACTTCTTCTCCCGCGTCACCCACCGGCACCCCGGGCGCGTCTGGTACATCTTCCTCAACCTCGCCATCGCGCTGACGCTGATGGAGATGAACATGTTCGCCGCCCTGAACAAGCTGCTCGGGTTCTACTCCAACGTCGGCATCGCCTGGATCGCCGCCGTCGCCGCCGACCTCGTCATCAACAAGCGGGCCGGCTGGAGCCCCCCGTACATCGAGTTCAAGCGCGCCTACCTGTACGCCGTGAACCCGGCCGGCTTCGGCGCCATGGTCATCGCCTCCGTCGTCTCGATCCTCGCCTTCTTCGGTCTCTTCGGCACCTACGCCGAGGCCTTCTCCACCTTCATCGCCGCCGGCCTCGCCGTCCTCCTCTGCCCCCTCATCGCCTGGGCCACCAAGGGCCGCTACTACCTGGCCCGCCCCAACACCGTGAACGGCCCCGGCGCCGAGGTCGCCGACGAGCGCGCGACCCACACCTGCGCGGAGTGCGAGACGGCCTACGAACTGCCCGACATCGCCGACTGCCCGGTGCGCTCCGGCCCCGTCTGCTCCCTCTGCTGCTCGCTCGACGCCACCTGCGGGGACGTCTGCCGCAAGGACCCCGAGGCCGCGGGCGGGCCCGTCCTCATGCCGGTGCCCACCGTCCCCGCGGCGGCGCCCGGGGTGTGACCTTCAGCCTCCCTCCGACGGTTCCCGGCCGATCCGTGCCTCTTTGTGAAAACCCGTATCCGCTGTGTGAAGGTCAGGCGTAAGCTCCGGCATATGCGGATTGCGGTTTCCCGGAGATCCTTAGCGGCGCCCGGACCGGCGGAGGGAGAAGCCTGATGACCGACAGCGGCCCCGTCCTTCCCTGGCTCGTCATACGGCAGGACGACAACGGCAACCGCTACCGGGTGGGGCGGTACGCGACCAAGGACGAAGCCCAGAAGATCGCGGACAGTCTCGACGACCGCGGCCACAAGCAGCTCTACTGGGTCGAGCGCATCGGCAGCCCCGCCCTCTGACCCCGGCGGGCACCGGCCGGGCCGGGCTACGCTCGCGCCCATGACGGAACGCACCACCGACCCCGCCACGCCCCACGAGACCCACCGCGACGCCGGCCCCGGCCAGGGAGCCGGCGTCGTGGTCGTCGTCGCGGGCGCCCTGTACGACCGGGGGCGGCTGCTCGCCGCGCGCCGCAGCGCCCCCGTCGAGCTCGCCGGCCGCTGGGAGCTGCCCGGCGGCAAGCTCGAACCGGGCGAGAGCCCGGAGGAGGCCCTGGTCCGAGAGCTCCGGGAGGAGCTCGGCGTCGAGGTCGAGCCCGGCGAGCGCATCCCCGGCGAGTGGCCGCTGAAGCCCGGATACGTCCTGCGGGTGTGGACCGCCCGGCTGCTCTCCGGCGAGCCGCGCCCCCTGGAGGACCACGACGAGCTCCGCTGGCTCTCCCGGCACGAGCTGGACTCGGTCGACTGGCTCGACCAGGACCGCCCCGCCGTCGCCGAGGCCGCGCTGAGACTGCCGGCGGCGCCCGTCGACGGAGCGCGCGACTGAGTCCCTACGCCGTTCGTGCCACCGTGCGCCCGCTGACGCCCCCGGCGGGATATCCCGTCCCAAATAGCGGGTATGTCCAGAATGACCCCTTGGGAGGGGGCATGGACCTTCCTGCTGACGCACGGCTGGGGAAGTGATCGGGTGTGATCGACACCGACGGCGACCGCGCGGAGTGGAACTTCCCGGCGGAAGCGAACGCCGTGCGCACGGCTCGCCACGCGGTGCGCGAGACCCTGCGTGCCTGGGAGCTCGACAAGGCCCTCGGTGATGTGACCGTCCTGCTGGTCAGCGAGCTGGTGACCAACTCCCTGCGCTACGCCTCCGGCCCCATCGGGGTCCGCCTCGTCCGTCCCCGCACCGGCGCCGCCGACCCGGCGCACCCGCCGGCGCTCCTGGTGGAGGTTTCGGATCCGCTTCCGGATCCCCCCACGGAGCGGGCCCCGGGACCCGAGGACGAAGGGGGTCGCGGCCTCGGTCTGGTGGCCTGTTCCGCACGCCGCTGGGGAACCCGTAGAGGAAGGACCGGCAAAACCGTATGGTTCGAGCTGGCTCTCCCTGGTGAGTAAACAGGGTGGGACAACGATCACCGGTACTCGGCGAGGGACGAACGAGACCACCCTGTGATCGGGAACGTCGTGCCGTCGGGGCCTGCCGTATTGAATACTGCGGGCATGGCCGGTCCGGTGCGGTGAGCTGGAGGGGACGGTCGCGTGAGCGAGATACCTGAGACGGCGAGCGGCGGCGTCGTGTGGCAGAGCAGCCCGCCCGGCTCCATCTATGACTACATCCGGGTGGCGTCCTTCTCGATCGGGCCCGACGGCCTCGTCGAGCAGTGGAGCCGACGGGCCGTGGACCTGTTCGGGGTGACCGCCGAGGAGGCCAGGGGCAAGGACCCCGTCGAGGCCTTCATGCCCGCCGACCTGCGCGAGCGCGGCCACCGGAGGGTCAAGGAGATCCTCGACGGCAAGGAGTGGACGGGCCTCGTCCCGTTCCGCATGCCCGGCGAGGACCGGCCCCGGGGCATCGCCGAGATGTACGTCATGCCGAGCGAGACCCAGACCGGGGAGAGGGCCGCGCTCTGCATCGTCGTCGATGTGCGCGCCCTCCGCCGCATCGAGACCGACCTCGCCGCTTCCCAGGCGATATTCGGCCAATCCCCCTTCGGCTTCCTCCTCTTCGGCACCGACCTCACCGTGAAGCGGGCCAACCGGCGCTTCGCCACCGTCTTCGGCGGCCAGGCCGAGGACCACCGCGGCCGGACCGTCCACGACTACCTCAACCCCGCCGAGGCCGACCGGATGACCACCGCCCTCCAGCGGGTCCTGGAGACCGGCGAGTCCGTCACCGACTTCCAGATCGTCGGCGCCGCCCCCGGCGCCCGGGACCGCCGCCACTGGTCCATCAACCTCTACCGCGTCCACAGCGGCTCCGGCCGGCCGATCGGCGTCGCCGGGCTCGGCATCGACGTCACCCGCCGCCACAACGCCGCCAGGGAAGCCGCCAGCGCCCGGCGCAACCTCGCCCTCCTCAACGAGGCCGGTGCCCGCATCGGCAACTCCCTCGACCTGGAGGCCACCGCGCGCGAGCTCCTCGACGTCGCCGTCCCCGGCTTCTGCGACCTCGCCTCCGTCGACCTCTACCAGGGCCTCCTCACCGGCGACGAGGCACCGCCCGGCCGCTGGGGGAACTCCCACGACGTCGGCTACGGAGCGGGCAGCGCCGAACTCCGCAGGGTCGCCTTCGCCAGCGCCGTCTCCGACACCCCCCTCAGAACCGACGAGGGCCACGGCCCGGGCAGCGGCTGTTGCGGACCCGTCCCCATCGAGGTCGGCGCCGTCCACCGCTACCCCTTCAACTCGCCCTGCGCCGGAGCCCTGCGCACCGGACGCGTCCGCACGGTCCCCGGCTCCGACGGAGACCTCGTCCAGTCCACCCTGGTCGTCCCGATGACCGCCCACGACACCGTCGTCGGCCTCGTCCAGTTCTCCCGCACCAAGGGCAGCGAGCCCTTCGGGGAGCGCGACCGGGCCCTCGCCGTCGAACTCGCCGCCCGCGCCGCCGTCTGCATCGACAACGCGCGCCTCTACCGCCGCGAGCACGAGCGGGCCCTCATCCTCCAGCGCAGCCTGCTCCCGCCCGGCGACCCCGAGGCCGCCGGACTCGACATCGCCTGCCGCTACCTCCCCGGCACTGCCGCCACCGAGGTCGGCGGCGACTGGTTCGACGTCATCGAACTCCCCGGCCACCGCACCGCCCTCGTCATCGGCGACGTCATGGGCCGCGGCCTGCGCGCCGCCGTCGCCATGGGCGAACTCCGCACCGCCGTCCGCACCCTCGCCCAGCTCGACCTGGAGCCGGCCGAGGTCCTCTCCCACCTCGACGAGATCGCCCGCGGCCTGGGCGCCCCCATCGGCGCACAGCAGTCCCGCACCCACAAGAACCGGGGCCCCGAACTCTCCGAGGTCTACCTCGCCACCTGCGTCTACGCCGTCTACGACCCGGTCACCCGCCGCTGCACCTTCGCCAACGCCGGGCACCTCCCGCCGGTGCTCGTCGAACCCGGCGAGGAGGCCATGCTCCTCGACGTACCCCCCGGGATGCCGCTCGGCGTCGGCGGGGAACCCTTCGAGGAGGTCGAGGTCGAAGTGCCCGAGGGCGCCCTCCTCGCCCTCTACACCGACGGGCTCGTCGAATCCCGCGACCACCCCCTCGACGAGGGCCTCCAGGCCTTCCGGCGCGCCCTCACCGACCCTGCCCGCCCCCTGGAGGACGTCTGCGACCGGGTCCTCACCACCCTGAACACCGGCCACGGAGAGGACGACATCGCCCTCCTCATGGCCAGGATCCAGGGCCTGCCCAGCGAGGCGGTCGGCGACTGGCGGCTCCCCAGGGAACCCCGCTCGGTCGGCCGGGCCCGCGAACTCGCCCGCACCCAGCTCGCGGCCTGGGACCTCGAACCGCTCGTCGACACCGTCGAACTCCTCGTCAGCGAACTCGTCACCAACGCCCTGCGCTACGGCGAGGGGGAGATCCGGCTCCGCCTGCTCCGCGACCGCACCCTCGTCTGCGAGGTCTGGGACGCCGGCCTGGTCCAGCCGCGCCGCCGCAGGGCCCGGGACACCGACGAGGGCGGCCGCGGCCTCCAGCTCGTCGGACTGCTCTCCTCCTCCTGGGGCTCCCGCCGCACCCCGCGCGGCAAGACCGTCTGGTTCGAACTGGCCCTTCCGGACGGCGAGGGGGCGGCGGAGCCCACGGTGGAGCAGCTCCTCAGCATGTTCTGACAGGCACCTCAGGAGCCGCCGGATCAGGCCTTGAGCGCGGCCAGCCGGGCCTCGATCTCGGCGCTGTCGCCGAGCGCGTCCAGCTGCTCGAACTGGGCGTCCAGCGAGGAGGCGGCGAGCTCCTGCCTGCCCAGGGCCTTCGCCTCCTCGCGGCGCACCTTGTCCTCGAAGCGGCTCAGCTCGCCGGCCGGATCGAGCACGTCGACGCTCCGCAAGGCGTCCATCATCCGGTTCTGCGCCTGGGCCGACGTGGCGCGGGCCACCAGCTCGTCGCGCTTGGCCCGCAGCTCGCCGAGCTTGGCCTTCATCTGGTCGAGGCCGGTCCTGAGCTTCTGCACGACCTCGGTCTGGGCGGCGATCGTCGGCTCGGCGGTCTTCGCCTCCTTCTCCGACTGCAGCTGGCGCCCCAGCGCCACCTTCGCCAGGTTGTCGAAGCGGTCCGCTTCCGCCGTCCGCCCGCCGGCCCGCAGCTCGTCGCCCTTCCTGCTCGCGGCGAGCGCCTTGCCGCCCCACTCCTCCGCCGCGTCCACGTCCTCCTGATGGTCCTGCTCCATCAGGCGGAGGTTGCCGATGGTCGCCGCCACCGCCTCCTCCGCCTCCGCGATGTTGTTCGTGTAGTCGCGGATCAGCTGGTCCAGCATCTTCTGCGGATCCTCCGCCTGGTCGAGGAGGGCGTTGATGTTCGCCTTCGCCAGCTGGGTGACCCGGCCGAGGATCGTCTGCTTGCTGCTCATGGCTGTACTCCCTGGAGATCGCGTGGAACTCAGAAACGGCCCCCGCCGCCCAGCCGGCCGCGCGTGCCGGTGCCGCCGAAGCTGCCGGGCCCGCCGCCGAAACCACCGCCCCCGAGACCCCCGCCACCCGAACCTCCACCGAACCCCCCATGTCCGCCTCCCCGTCCACCACCGAACAGTCCGCCGAGGATGATGCCGCCGAGCACCGCACCGCCGAGCCCGCCGCCACCGCTTCCTCCCACCCCTGTTACACCGCCCAGGCCGTTCGGGTTCCCATAGGTGCGGACGTCCTGCTCGGCGAGGTCCTGGGCGCGCCGCGCCAGCTCGTCCGCCCGCTGCGCCTCCACCAGCGCCGTCTGCGGGTCGTCCGCCGCCGCCAGCGTCCGCGCCTTCTCCCAGCGGCGCCGGGCCTCGGCCAGGCGCGTACGGGCCTCGCTGCCCACCGCGCCCCGGTGCGTGGTGATGTAGTCGGAGGCCGCCCCGATCGTCGAACGGGCCGTCAGCATCACCTGGTCGAGGAGCGCGAGGGCGCGCCGCGCACCCGACTCGCGCTCCCGCGCGCCCTCCAGCGTCTCGTCGAGCGCCGCGTCGGCCTCCTCGACCCGGCGCAGGCCGTCGATCGGGTCGTACCGGCCGGCGTCCACCCGACGCCGCACCTCGGCGGCCACCGACTCGGCACGGGCGATCCGCCCCTGGAGATCGGCCGTCGACACCCCTTCCGCGGTCCCCTTCAACAGCCCGCGGGCCTCCGCCACGTCCGCGTCCGACTCCGCGAGCGCGGCCGTCAGCCTCCCCTCGGCCTCGGCCAGCTCCCGCGCCCGCCGGTCCACCGCCTCGACCAGCCGCGCCGCCTGGTCGACCGCGCCCTCCGCGGCCCGGATGTGCACGGCGGCCCCGCCGTTGTCACCGGAGTCGATCTGCTGCCGCGCCTGGTTGACGTGGGTCGTCGCGAAGACGAGCCGGTCCTTCGCCTGCTCGACGTCGCCGGCGACCGGCGCGACCGCCGACTCGGCGTACCGCTCGCGCATAGCGGTCAGCGCCGCCTCGGCCGTCCCGATCCGCCCGGTCTGCTCCCGGAAGGCCGCCTCCACCCCGGTCAGCGCCTCCGGGGCCGTGCGCTCCAGGGCCCGGAGCCGGTCGAAGTCCTCCGTCTCGGCGTCGAGACGCGCGTTCGCCTCGGCGCAGCGGCGGAGGATCTCCTCCAGCATGCTCCGGCGGGTGGAGTCGTCCTCGGGAAAGGAGTCGTCGAGCTTCTGCCGCAGCCGGAACGAGGCCGTCAGCTGCTCCTCGGCGAAGTCGACCGCCTCGGTGAAGGGGCGCGCCGCCTCCTCGCCGAACTGGGCGGACGCGAAGCCGAGTTCCTCCTGGCTGGTGCGGACGGCGTCGTCGGTGGCGACCAGCGTCCGGCGGGCCTCCCCGTCGAGCTCGGCCAGGGACGGCGGCGCGGTCTCCTTCGGCGGGCCCCACCCCTGCCCGCCCCGCGGCGTGGTGCGGGTCTCGGCGCGGCGCCGCCGTGTGGTGTACGCGTAGGCCGCCACGGCCCCCGCGCCGCCGACGAGCACCAGGGGCAGGACGAGGTCGGTGGCGGAGCTGCCGTCGTCGGCCGGGGCGCCGGGATCGGCGGGGCCGGGGGTGATCGCCGGGGCGGGGACGGGCTGCCCGGCGAGGACGGCGGCGTAGCCGTTCGCCGCGCCGACGGCGGCGCCGGCCCAGTCGTTCTGCCGGAGGGCGGGTTCGATCGCGGTCCTGGCGACGTCGTCGAGCTGGGCCTGCGTGAAGCGGGAGCCGGGGTCGGCGGAGTAGCCGTACTGCCGGTCGTGGGTCGCGACGGCGAGCAGGAGGTCGTCGACCCCGAGGTGGTTGCGTTCCGCGGTGGCGTCGGCCCAGTCCTGGCCCGGGCGCCCGGAGAAGTCCCGTACGTAGACGACGAAGAGCTGGACGCGCCGGTCCTCGTAGAGCCGGTCGAGGGCCTGGACCACGGTGGCGCGGCGGTCGCCGAGGGCACCCACCCGGTCGGTGATCTGCCCGTCCCGGGACAGGACGACGGGGTCGTCGGCGTGGGCACCGTGTACGGCGGGCACGAGGAGCCACCACGCCGCCACCAGCACCGCGTGAAGGGCTCGGGTGGCTATTCGCGTCACAAAGGGGAGATTATGTCCGCGTATGTCCACTCGCGACCGGACCCAGGGCGCCGAAAAGGTCCAGGCATGGTCACCGGAAACCGTTTCCCTCGCCCGAGCGTCACTGTCAGTAGCCGCCGCTACGGTGGTTCCAGTGACGCGACGGCTCTTGGGGGGCTCGGGTGGACGGACGGCTGAGGCGTGTGTGGCGGCGGGGGCGCTGGTGGGTCCTCGGTCTCGTCCTCCTGCTCGTGGTGCCCCCGCTCTTCGGAGCCCTGGCCCTGCGCGTCAGCTTCATGGGCGACCTCAGGGACGACGCGAGGACCCGCGGCAAGGACGCCTTCTGGATCGGGCACGCCTGGGTCGACGGACGGAAGAAGGACGCCGACCTCGCGGCCCTCGCCGCGCGCCTCAAGGACAGCGGGATACGCGACCTGTACGTGCACGCCGGGCCCCTGGAGCACGACGGCACCCTGCCGGCCGCCAGGTACCCCCGCGCCAAGTGGCTGATCGACGGCGTGCACCGCACGATGCCCGGGATACGGGTCCAGGCCTGGCTCGGGGACGTCCTGGCCAGCGAGGGGCCCGTGGGGCTCCGCCTGGAGGACGCCGGGTCACGCCGGGCCGTCGTCGGTTCCGCCCGGCAGATCCTGGACGCCGGCTTCGACGGCGTCCACTTCGACCTGGAGCCGCTGCACTCCGACGACCGGGACTACCTCACCCTCCTCGACGGCCTCGGGGAGCTGACCAGGGCCCGCAAGGTCCCGCTCTCGGTCGCCGCCCACCAGATCGACCCGCTGCCGGGCGCCCACTCGGTCCTGGGCGCGGTCAGCTCCAACGGCAGCGAGAAGTGGTGGTCGCAGGAGTTCTTCGGGGAGGTCGCCCGGCGCGTCGACCAGATAGCCGTCATGTCGTACGACACCTGGATGCCGCTGGAGGGCCTCTACGGCGGGTACGTCGCCCAGCAGACGGCCCTCGCCCTCGAAGTGACGCCCGAGACCACGGACCTGCTGATGGGCCTCCCCTTTTTCCACGAGGACGACCTCGGCCACCACGAGGACGCGGAGACGGTCGCCGCCGCCGTCAAGGGCGCGCGCCTCGGCCTCGGCCGCACCGATCCCGGCCGCGAGCGCTTCGGCCTCGCGCTGTACGTCGACTTCGCGGCCGAGGAGGGGGACTGGGCGGCCTACCGCGCGGGCTGGCTCTGACGTGGTGCAGGATGACCCCGGACGGCCGGAGCAGCGCCGTCACCGAGGGGGAGTACGCCATGACCAGCCGTCTGCTGATGCCCGTCCGCACGCGTGACCCCGAAGCGCCCGCGGGGGAGGTCCCCGGGTCCACCATGGCCACCGCGATCCTGGACCTGGAGCACCCGCTCGTGACCGCGCTGACGGCCCGGGTGCGGCGCGAGGCCCAGGAGCGGGGAGCGGTCACCGACCGCGCCCGGCTCCAGGTGGCGCACGGCATCCTCGTCACCGCCGTGCGGCCCGTGTACTCCGTGGAGGACCGGCGCCGGGTGTCGCGCACGCTGCGCCTCGGCCGCGGCTCGTGCAGCCAGCGGATGGCGGTCCTGGAGGCGGTGGCCCGGTCCCTCGGCGTGCCGACCCGGGTGCGCGGCCTGCTCGTCGACGGCACCTTCTGGTACCCGAGGTTCCCGAAGCTCCGCGCGTTCGTCCCGGAGGAGGTCCTGCTGGCCTGGCCGGAGTTCCTGCTGGACGACGTCTGGGTCCCGATCGCGGAGCTGTTCACGGGCCTGGAGCCCGCCGACGGGCACGGCGGCGGATTCTCCAACTCCGGTGCGGAGACCCTCTTCGAGGCCGTCGCCCGGACCACCGTCGACTGGGACGCGCCCGCGGCGTGCGCCGGCTCGGCCCCCTGCGACCTGTCCGCCCACCTCCGGACGGACCTGGGCCGCTTCTCCTCGCGCGACGAGCTGTTCGACCTCCACGGGCAGACCCTGTGCCGCACCGCCCGCACCCTGGCCGAGCCGGTCCTCGGCCGCTGGAGCGCGGGCGCGGCGGCGGACGCGGGCACGGCAGCCTGAGGACGGGCGGACGCGGGCACGGCGGCCTGAGGACGGGCGCGGCGGCCTGAGGACGGGCGGGCGCGGCGGCCTGAAGCCGGGCCCCGGCCCTCAGGTCTTCCGCCGCCTGATCGTGTTCCCGAGCCAGACCAGCGGGTCGTACTTCCGGTCCACGACCCGCTCCTTCAGCGGGATCAGGGCGTTGTCGGTGATCCGGATGGACTCCGGGCAGACCTCCGTGCAGCACTTGGTGATGTTGCAGTAGCCGAGGCCGTGCTCCTCCTGCGCGGTCCGCCGCCGGTCGAGCCCGGCCTCCTCGGCCGCGTCCAGGGGGTGCATGTCGAGCTCCGCGACCCGCATCAGGAAGCGGGGCCCGGCGAAGGCCTCCTTGTTCTCCTCGTGGTCGCGCACCACATGGCAGGTGTCCTGGCACAGGAAGCACTCGATGCACTTCCTGAACTCCTGCGAGCGGTCCACGTCCTCCTGCTTCATCCGGTACTCGCCGGGCGCGAGCCCGGCGGGCGGGATGAACGCCGGGATCTCCCGGGCCTTCGTGTAGTTGAAGGAGACGTCCGTGACCAGGTCGCGGACGACGGGGAAGGCCCGCATGGGCGTCACCGTGACGACCTCGTCCCGCGCGAAGACCGACATCCGGGTCATGCACATCAGCCGGGGCCGGCCGTTGATCTCGGCCGAGCACGACCCGCACTTGCCCGCCTTGCAGTTCCAGCGCACGGCCAGGTCGGGGGTCTGGGTGGCCTGGAGCCGGTGGACGATGTCGAGGACGACCTCGCCGTCGTGCACCTCGACGGTGTAGTCGGTCAGCTCCCCGCCGCCGGCGTCGCCCCGCCAGATCCGGAAGTGGGCCTGATACGTGCTCATGCGTCCAGCTCCTCCTCCGCCAGGTACTTCGCCAGCTCCTCCTTCTCGAAGAGGGCCAGCAGATCCGGCCTGATCGGCTCGGTCCGCACCCGCTCCAGCGCGATCCCGCCCCCTCCGGAGGCCCGGCACAGCAGGTTCACCGGGCGCCACGACCGCTCCATCGCCGGCCGGTCCTCGCGGGTGTGCCCGCCCCGGGACTCGGTGCGCTCCAGGGCGGCGCGGGCCACGCACTCGCTGACCAGGAGCATGTTCCGCAGGTCGAGCGCGAGGTGCCAGCCGGGGTTGAACTGCCGGTGCCCCTCGACCCCGATCCGCCCGGCCCGCTCCCGCAGCGCGGCGATCCGCTCCAGGGCCTCGGCCATCTCGCCCTCCCGCCGGATGATCCCGACGAGGTCGTTCATCGTCTGCTGGAGCTCCTGGTGGAGGGTGTACGGGTTCTCCGCGGGCCCGGTGCCGTCAGCGGGATCGAACGGGGCCAGCGCCTCCGTCCTGGCCGCCGCCACCGCCTCCTCGCCGACCTCGGCGGGCGTGGCCCCCGCCGCGTACTCCGCCGCGTGCAGCCCGGCCCGGCGCCCGAAGACCAGCAGGTCGGAGAGGGAGTTCCCGCCGAGCCGGTTGGAGCCGTGCATGCCGCCCGCGACCTCGCCGGCCGCGAAGAGACCGGGCACCCCGACCGTGGCGGCCGTCTCCGAGTCGACGGCGACCCCGCCCATCACGTAGTGGCAGGTCGGCCCGACCTCCATCGCCTCGGCCGTGATGTCGACGTCCGCCAGCTCCTTGAACTGGTGGTACATCGACGGCAGCCGGCGCCGGATCGTCTCCGCCGGCATCCGGGTCGACACGTCGAGGAACACCCCGCCGTGCGGGGAGCCGCGCCCCGCCTTCACCTCGGCGTTGATGGCCCGCGCCACCTCGTCGCGCGGCAGCAGCTCGGGCGGGCGCCGGTTGTGCTCGGGGTCCTCGTACCAGCGGTCGCCCTCCTCCTCCGACTCGGCGTACTTCTCCTTGAAGACGTCGGGGACGTAGTCGAACATGAACCGCTTGCCCTCGGAGTTCCGCAGCACCCCGCCGTCGCCGCGGACGGACTCGGTGACGAGGATCCCCTTCACCGAAGGCGGCCAGACCATGCCGGTCGGGTGGAACTGCACGAACTCCATGTTCACCAGCGGCGCCCCGGCCAGCAGGGCGAGGGCGTGGCCGTCGCCCGTGTACTCCCAGGAGTTCGAGGTCACCTTGAACGACTTGCCGATGCCGCCGGTCGCCAGGACGACCGCGGGCGCCTCCAGGACGAGGAAGCGCCCGCTCTCCCGCTCGTAACAGAAGACCCCGGCGACGTTCCCCGACCCGTCCTTGAGGATCCGGGTGACGGTGAACTCCTGGAAGACCTTCAGGCGCGCCTCGTGGTCGCCGGTCTCCCGGTGGTCCTCCTGCTGGAGTCCGACCACCTTCTGCTGGAGGGTCCGCAGCAGTTCGAGCCCGGTGCGGTCGCCGACGTGCGCGAGCCGCGGGTACTCGTGGCCGCCGAAGTTGCGCTGGGAGATCCGGCCGTCCGCCGTGCGGTCGAAGAGCGCGCCCCAGGTCTCCAGCTCCCAGACCCGCTCGGGCGCCTCCTGGGCGTGCAGCTCGGCCATCCGCCACTGGTTGAGGAACTTCCCGCCGCGCATGGTGTCCCGGAAGTGCGTCTTCCAGTCGTCGTGCTCGTTGGCGTTCGCCATGGAGGCGGCGATTCCGCCCTCGGCCATCACCGTGTGCGCCTTGCCGAAGAGGGACTTGCAGATGACGGCGGTGCGCGCGCCGGCCCGGCGCGCCTCGATCGCGGCCCGCAGCCCGGCGCCGCCCGCGCCGACCACGACCACGTCCCACCGCTGCCGTTCCACGGAGCTCACAGGACTCATGTCAGAAGAACCTCGGGTCGTCGAAGGCGCCGGTGGCGAGCAGATACACGTACAGGTCGCAGACGGCGACGCTGATCAGCGACGCCCAGGCGAGTTGCATGTGACGCCGGTTCAGGCGCCCCACCCAGGTCCACAGCCGGTAGCGGACGGGATGCTTCGAGAAGTGCCGGAGGCGGCCGCCGACGATGTGCCGGCAGGAGTGGCAGGACAGGGTGTACGCCCAGATGAGGACGATGTTGACGAGGAAGACCAGCGTCCCGAGCCCGGCATGGCCCCAGGCGTAGTCGGCGTCCCGGAAGGTCAGCGCGGTGTCGTACGTGAGGATCCCGGCGACCGGCACCGCCGCGTAGAAGAAGTACCGGTGGACGTTCTGGAGGATCAGCGGGAAGCGGGTCTCGCCGGTGTAGGTGCGATGGGGTTCGGCCACCGCGCAGGCCGGGGGAGACGCCCAGAATCCCCGGTAGTACGCCTTGCGGTAGTAGTAGCAGGTCAGCCGGAAGCCCAGCGGGAAGACCAGGATCAGCAGGGCGGGGGAGAGCCCCCACCAGCTGCCGAAGAGCTCCCAGTTCGGCCCGCCCCGCATGGGGACGCAGTTCTCCGCGAGGCAGGGCGAGTAGAAGGGGGAGACGTAGGGGGCGGCGTAGTAGTCGGCGTTCGCGAAGGCCCGCCACGTCGAGTACGCGACGAAGGCGAGCAGTCCCGCCGCGGTGGCGGCGGGGGAGAGCCACCAGCGGTCGGTCCTCAGATGGCGGGCGGCGAGGGAGGCGCGCCCCGGAGAGCGCACCCCCGTCGCCGGCCCGGTGGGTTCCGTACCTGTGGCCAACAGGGCCTCCTCGGCTCTACGGCTCTACGGCGCGTGGCGGTCGCGTGCTCCCAGGCCCTCGTCGTCGACGTCGGTCCACTTCCCGGCGTCGTACGGGGCGTCGGGGATGGTCACCATGCTCTCCGCACGGCCGGAGGTCGGCGGGGGAGACGCGCTCCGCTCCGCCCCGACGCGGCGTTCCAGCTCGTCGACGGTGTGTTCCAGGTCCTGCAAGCGGCGCTTGACGGCCGCCAGATCGTCCTGAACGGACATGGTTGCCCTCACCTTCGTGAGTGTCGCGCGTCACATCCCGCTTGGGAAGTCGTGTGCACGAGCGGTTGGGCCGCACGAGTGGGGTTTGCCGGTCGCGCCGCCGTGTCGCCGTGGCCGCATCCGGTCCGTGCTTTTCAGTGTATGAGCAATAGGTCTGATCATCTCCAAATGGAATAAATCTGGACGAAGGGGTACAAGTCATGTCCCAGATCGGCGCCCCTCGCGGGAGGACATGCTCCAGGAGCCCCCGCTCCCGCACGCTCCGCTCCGTCGCCACCCTCACCAGCGCGGTCCTCGCCGTCACCGTCCTCGCCGGCTGCAGCTCCGGCGACGAGGCCGACGAGACCCCGGCGGCGGCCCAGGACAACGCGCCCGCGCCCCGCGACCGGGTCGCCGACGGGGGCACCCTCCGCTGGGCCGTCGACGCGCTGCCCACCACGCTCAACGCCTTCCAGGCCGACGCCGACGGCACCACCGCGCGCATCGCCGGAGCCGTGCTCCCCTCCCTCTACACCCTCGACGAGCGGGGCCGCCCCAGGCTGAACCCCGACTACCTGGAGTCCGCGCAGGTCGTCGAGACCGAGCCCAAGCAGGTCGTCCTCTACAAGCTCAACCAGCAGGCGGTCTGGAGCGACGGGCGCGAGATCGGGGCGGCCGACTTCGTGGCCCAGTGGCGCGCGCTGAGCGGCCGCGACACCGCGTACTGGACCGCCCGCAACTCCGGCTACGAGCGGATCGAGAAGATCGAGCGGGGCAAGGACGACCTGGAGGTCCGGGTCACCTTCGCCAAGCCCTACGCCGACTGGCAGTCCCTCTTCACGCCCCTCTACCCCAAGCAGGTGATGGGCTCCCCGAACTCCTTCAACGACGGGGCGCGCACCACCCTCAAGGCCACTGCAGGACCGTTCCTGCTCAAGGCGGTCGACCGGAAGGGCGGCGGCGTCACCCTCGCCCGCAACCCCCGCTGGTGGGGCCAGCAGGCCAAGCTCGACAGCGTCGTCCTCAAGGCCGTCCCGCGGGCCGACCGGGCCGAGGCCCTCGCCGCCGGCAACCTCGACCTGGCCGAGATCGACCGGCCGGTCGCCGACCGGATCGCGCTCGCCCAGCGCGACGCCCGCGCCGGACGGAACGGCGCCCAGGCCGCCCTCGCCCACGGCCCCGGCTCCGCGATCACCCCGGCCAAGGCCCTGAAGTCCTGGGCCCTCGCCCACGGCTCCGACGACGAGAAGGCGGCCGAGGTCAAGGCCGCCCGCAAGGAGAACCAGGAGGCGATCGCCCGGTACGCGAGCGCCCAGGACGCCCTCGCGAAGTACGTGGTCCGCAAGTCCCTGGAGCCCGCCTACACCCAGCTCTCGCTGAACGGCGAGTCCGGCCCGCTGGCCGACGAGCGGGTACGGCGCGCGGTGGCCCGCGCCATCGACCGCCAGGAGCTCGCCGAATCCGTCCTCAAGCCGCTCGGCCTCCCCGCGAAGCCCCCCGGCAGCCACCTCGCCCTCGCCGGCCAGGCGGCGTACGCGGACAGCAGCGACGCGCTCGGCGGCCAGGACACCAAGGAGGCGCAGGCGCTCCTCGCCGACGCGGGCTGGGTCCCCGGCGGCGCGCTCCACAAGCCCGCCGGCACCAAGGCGGGCAGCGAGGCGGAGGAGAAGGAGGCCGAGAAGAAGGCGGCGGAGAAGAAGGCCGCCGAGAAGGCCGGGAAGGGCGAGGGCTCCACCGACGCCAAGAAGCGGGCGGGCGACACCGCCTCCGACGAGGGCCTCTACATCGTCGGCGACGACAAGCCCGGCGACCGCCGCGCGGCCCCCGCCCCCGCCATCGGGGCGAACGGCCCCGAGGGCGGCACCGACGTCCTCGCCCCGGGCTCCGCCGCCGCCCGCCAGAGCGCCGCGCTCCTCGCCCGCGCCGAGGCCCTCGACACCGGCTCCGGCGCCGCCCGCGCCGCCCAGTCGGCCACCAAGCCGGACCAGGGCGTCGCCGGGGCCTACGCCCCGCGCGGCACCGCCGCGCCCGTGACCGCCCCCGAGGCCGCCAAGGCCCTCGGCAAGGACGGCAAGGCGCTCAGCCTCCGCTTCGTCCTGCCGTCCGGGCCCGGCTCCGAGTCGCTGCGGGCGGTCGGGGACCGGATCGTCCGGATGCTCGACGCGGTCGGGATCCGCACCGAGGTCACCAAGGTCTCCGACGACAGCTTCTTCAAGGACCACGTGGCCTCCGGCGACTACGACCTGGCCCTCTACTCCTGGCCGGCCTCCGCCTTCCCGGCGACCGACGCCCGGCCGATCTTCGCCAAGCCCGAGCCCGCCTCGGACGGCTCGCTCCTGGTCGAGCAGAACTACTCCCGGGTCGGCACGGACCGCATCGACCAGCTCTTCGACCAGGCGGCGGGGACGCTCGACGAGGAGGAGGCCCGCGAACTGGTGCGGCAGGCCGACGCCCGGATCTGGGCCGCCGCCGGCTCCATCCCCCTCTACCAGCGCCCGCAGCTCGTCGCCGCCCGGGCCGATCTCCTGAACGCCGGCGCCTGGGGTCTCGCCGCTCCCCGGTACCAGGACATCGGGTTCAAGAAGCCCGAAACGACCAAGGGTACCCAGCGAAACCACTGAAACCCCAGGTCACAACCTCAGAAGCAGCTCAAGTTCCTTGCCCGCCGGAGACCCCGGCGGGCAGGATCGCGTCGGCCCCTTGACCCGGCCCGCATGACGTTCCCCACACCCTGAAAACTCCCAGTAGACCCTCTCGGATCCAGCCGGGGAAGCCCCTTGCACGGCAGCCCCGTACCATAGGACATAGCCGTGGCGCGTCCGCCCGGCGGGCGTACGAGGAACTGACGCCGCATCCCACGATCCGAGAGAAGCGCAAGCACCCATGCCCACGCGCCACGACATCCGTAACGTCGCCATCGTCGCCCACGTCGACCATGGCAAGACGACCATCGTCGACGCCATGCTCAAGCAGGCCGGTGCCTTCGCCGCCCACCAGCAGCTCGACGACCGCATGATGGACTCGAACGACCTGGAGCGTGAGAAGGGCATCACGATCCTCGCCAAGAACACGGCGGTGAAGTATCACCCCAAGGACGGCGGGGCCCCGATCACGATCAACATCATCGACACCCCCGGCCACGCCGACTTCGGTGGCGAGGTCGAGCGCGGTCTGTCGATGGTCGACGCCGTCGTCCTCCTGGTGGACGCCTCCGAGGGTCCGCTCCCGCAGACCCGCTTCGTGCTGCGCAAGGCGCTCCAGCAGCGCAAGCCCGTCATCCTCTGCATCAACAAGACGGACCGCCCGGACTCCCGGATCGACGAGGTCGTCAACGAGACCTACGACCTCTTCCTCGACCTGGACGCCGACGAGGACCAGATCGAGTTCCCGATCGTCTACGCCTGCGGCCGCGACGGCATCGCCTCGCTGACCAAGCCGGAGGACGGCACGGTCCCGCAGGACTCCGAGAACCTCGAGCCGTTCTTCTCCACCATCCTGGAGCACGTCCCGGCCCCGGCGTACGACGAGGAGGCCCCCCTCCAGGCCCACGTCACCAACCTGGACGCCGACAACTTCCTCGGCCGCATCGCGCTGCTCCGCGTCGAGCAGGGCGAGCTGCGCAAGGGCCAGACGGTCGCGTGGATCAAGCGGGACGGCACGATCTCCAACGTCCGCATCACCGAGCTGATGATGACCGAGGCGCTCACCCGCAAGCCGGCCGAGGTCGCCGGCCCCGGTGACATCTGCGCCGTCGCCGGTATCCCGGACATCATGATCGGCGAGACCCTGGCCGACCCGGAGAACCCGATCGCGCTGCCGCTGATCACGGTCGACCAGCCGGCCATCTCCATGACCATCGGCACCAACACCTCGCCGCTCGTCGGCCGCGGTGGCACCGGCAAGGGCGCGGACGCCAAGGCCGCGGTCAAGGACCGCAAGGTCACCGCCCGCCAGGTGAAGGACCGCCTGGACCGCGAGCTCATCGGCAACGTCTCGCTCCGCGTCCTCGACACCGAGCGCCCGGACGCCTGGGAGGTCCAGGGCCGTGGTGAGCTCGCGCTCGCCATCCTGGTCGAGCAGATGCGCCGCGAGGGCTTCGAGCTCACCATCGGCAAGCCGCAGGTCGTCACCAAGGAGGTCGACGGCAAGATCCACGAGCCCGTCGAGCGCCTGACGGTCGACGTCCCCGAGGAGCACATGGGCGCGGTCACGCAGCTCATGGGTGTCCGCAAGGGCCGCATGGACAACATGTCGAACCACGGCTCCGGCTGGGTCCGCATGGAGTTCGTCGTTCCGTCCCGTGGCCTCATCGGCTTCCGTACGGAGTTCCTCACCAACACCCGCGGTACGGGTATCGCCCACTCGATCCACGAGGGCCACGAGCCGTGGTTCGGCCAGCTGACGACCCGTAACAACGGCTCGCTGGTCGCCGACCGCGCCGGTGCGGTCACCGCCTTCGCGATGACCAACCTCCAGGAGCGCGGCGTCCTGTTCACCGACCCCGGCACCGAGGTGTACGAGGGCATGATCGTCGGCGAGAACTCCCGCTCCGACGACATGGACGTGAACATCACCAAGGAGAAGAAGCTCACCAACATGCGCTCCTCCTCCGCCGACTCCTTCGAGGCGATCGTCCCGCCGCGGAAGCTCTCCCTGGAGCAGTCCCTGGAGTTCTGCCGCGACGACGAGTGCGTCGAGGTCACCCCGGAGGCCGTGCGCATCCGCAAGGTCGTCCTGGACCAGAAGGAGCGCGGTCGTTCCGCTTCCCGCGCCAAGAACGGCTGAGTAAGGTCGCATACGGCCGAGCACGGCGGGGTAGATCATGATCCTGTGATCTTCGCCGCTCTCGGCTGACGAGACGTCAGCAACGGAGCCCGGGCCCCCACAGACGCTGTGGGGGCCCGGGCTTTTCGTCAAGTCCCGTCAACTCCATTTCGGGGCCGAGGTGTCCGCATATCGGCGATCGCTCTCCGGTACGTGTGTTAACAGTCCGTTTCGGGCGTGTCTGTCTGTGCTCAGTTTGTCCGGATTTCGGTCTTCCCGGCCCCGGTGATGTTGCCAAAACGAGACCGCTTAAGTGTGGTTTACAGCCCGGACGTACTTAATAGTTGGCTCCATTGAGCTCGGGTCAATGGGTCACGCACTGTGGGGAGTGCCGACTCACGAGCACACTCGGGGCACTTGAGTCCAAAGCCGTCAGGGGTGTCGGCGAAACTCGGAGTGCCTCTCTTGTAGTGACAAAGTGGACTCATGAGGAGGAACCCATGCGCGGTGCCAAGAGCGCCAAGTGGGTAACGGGCGCGATCATCGTCGCCCTTGCTGCGACCGCCTGTGGCGGGGGTAAGAGCGGCGACAGCGGCAGCGACGCCAAGGCTGTTGACCCGAACGGAATCTTCTCCATCGAGCTGGGTGAGCCGGAGAAGCCCCTGCTCACCGGTGACACGATGGAGTCCAACGGCTCCGCCGTCATGGCCGGCCTGTTCTCGACCCTGGTCGACTACAAGGCCGACGGCTCCCTGGAGATGATCAACGCCGAGTCGGTCACCACGACGGACTCGAAGACGTGGACCGTCAAGCTCAAGCCGGGCTGGACCTTCCACGACGGCACCCCGGTCACCTCCAAGTCCTACGTGGACGCGTGGAACTGGAACGCCAGCCTGAAGAACGCCCAGGGCCTCGCGTCCTGGTTCGCGGACATCAAGGGCTACGACAAGGTCCACCCGGACGCCGAGGGCGCCAAGCAGACCGCCGACAAGCTCGAGGGTCTGAAGGTCGTCGACGAGAACACCTTCACGATCGAGCTCTCGAAGGCCGTCCCGTACTTCGGTCACAAGCTCGCGTACATCGTGTTCGCGCCGCTGCCGGACTCCTTCTACAAGCTCGACTCGAAGGTCCGCGGTAACGCCCCGGTCGGCAACGGTCCCTACAAGTTCAAGTCCTGGGACCACAAGAAGAAGATCGAGATCACCCGCTTCGACGGCTACAAGGGCCCGAACAAGGCGAAGAACGGCGGTGTGGTCTTCAAGAACTACACCACCCTCGAGGCCGCGTACGAGGACCTGAAGTCCGGCAACGTCGACGTCCTGCGTCAGATCGCGCCGAAGGACCTCCCGGTCTACCGCCAGGACCTCGGCGACCGTGCCGTGGACCAGCCGTACTCCGCGATCCAGACCATCGCCGTCGCCTTCTACTCCGACCAGTGGAAGAAGCCGAAGCAGGTCGACCCGCGCGTCATCCAGGGTCTGTCCATGGCGATCGACCGCGCCACCATCACCAAGACGGTGCTGAACGGCACGCGTGAGCCCGCGACCGGCTGGGTCGCCAAGGGTGTCCTCGGCTTCCAGGCCGACGGCGGCGCCGGCGTCACCACGTACGACCCGGCCAAGGCCAAGGAGCTCATCAAGGCCGGTGGCGGTGTCCCCGGCGGCAAGATCTCCATCCAGTACAACGCCGACGGTGGCCACAAGGAGTGGGTGGACGCTGTCTGCAACTCCATCCAGCAGGCCACCGACGTCCAGTGTGTCGGCGACGGCAAGCCGGACTTCCAGGCCGACCTGACCGCTCGTAAGACCAAGCAGGTCAAGTCGCTCTACCGTTCCGGCTGGGTGCTCGACTACCCGGTGAACGCCAACTTCATCTCGGACCTGTTCCGTACGGGTGCGGGCGGCAACCAGGGCGACTTCTCCAACAAGGAGCTGGACGCCAAGATCGCGAAGGCCGACTCGGCCGCCACCCTTGACGAGTCCGTCAAGGCCTACCAGGCGATCGAGAAGGACCTCAAGAACTACATGCCGTCCATCCCGCTCTGGTACTACAAGGTCAACGCGGGCTTCTCCGAGAAGGTCTCGGGTGTCGCCTACGGTCAGGACGGCGACCCGATCCTGACCGGCGTCGAGGTCAAGAAGTAATCACCCGAGCGTAGTCCGCACACCGTCACGGGACTGACGGAACGTCAGTCCCGTGACGGTGCCTTACGCAGCGGCTGGGGGGCCCTTCCACGACATAGGTATGCCCGGATCCGGGCATGCCGTCGGGGGAGGGCCCGTCGGTTGCGCTGACACATCTCAACGGAGGCATGATGGGGCGTTATGTCGCACGACGACTGCTCCAGATGATCCCGGTTTTCCTCGGGACAACCCTGCTGATCTTCCTCATGGTGCACAGCCTGCCCGGCGATCCCGTGCTTGCCATGTTCGGCGACAAGGGCGCCGACCCGGCGACGCTCGCCGCGAAGCGCCATGAGCTGGGTCTCGACAGGTCCTTGCCGGTGCAGTACTTCACGTACATGCGGGACATGGTCCTGCACCTGGACTTCGGCACCCAGATCCGTAACGGACTGCCGGTCACCGAAGTGCTGGGTGACGCGTTCCCCATCACTCTCCAGCTGGCCGCGCTCGCGTTCGCCATCGAGCTGGTCTTCGGTATCGGTCTGGGCATCATCGGTGGTCTGCGCGCCGGCCGCCTGGCCGACAACCTGATCCTGATCTTCACCCTGCTGATCATCTCGATCCCGGTCTTCGTCCTCGGCTACATCATCAAGATGGTGTTCGCCTTCAACCTGGAGTGGATCGCGCCGAACGTCAGCACCGAGCCGGTGCTGAGCGAGATGATCGCCCCGGCCATCGTGCTCGGCGGTCTCTCCCTCGCGTACGTGGCCCGACTGACCCGTACCTCCATGGCGGAGAACCTGCGCGCCGACTACATGCGCACGGCCGTCGCCAAGGGCCTGCCGCGCCGCCGCGTCATCGGCGTGCACCTGATGCGCAACTCGATGATCCCCGTGGTCACCTTCCTCGGCACCGACATCGGCGCCCTCATGGGCGGCGCGGTCGTCACCGAGGCGATCTTCAACATCCACGGAGTCGGCGGCGTCATCGCCGAGTCGATCTCCCGGCGCGAAGGTTCGACCCTGGTGGGCCTCGTCACCATCCTGGTGATCGTCTACCTCGTCACCAGCCTGCTCATCGACCTGCTGTACGCGGTCCTGGACCCGAGGATCCGGTATGCCTGACGTGACCAAGACCGCAGCCGCCGTCGAGGATGCCGTCGCGCCCCCCTCCGTGGACGCGTCCGCACCGGTGGCCAAGGCCGAGAAGGCCCGCAGCCTCTGGGGCGACGCCTGGGCCGACCTGCGCCGCAACCCGTACTTCATCATCTCCTCGGTCCTGATCGCGCTGCTGCTGCTGATCTCGGCGTGGCCGACCCTCTTCACCAACGCGTCCCCGACCGCCGGTGACCTGGTCCACCACTTCCTCAGCAAGCCCGAGCTCGGCAAGGTCGGCTCTCCCGAGTGGCTGGGCTACGACCAGCAGGGCCGCTCCGTGTACGCCCGCCTGATCCACGGCACCCGCGCCTCGATCATCGTCGGCATCGCCGTCACCGCGATCGTCACGATCGTCGGCGGCATCATGGGCATGATCTCCGGCTACTTCGGCGGCTGGGTCGACGCGCTGCTCTCCCGGCTCACCGACGTGTTCTTCGGCATCCCCTTCCTGCTCGGCGCCATGGTCGTCCTGCAGGCGTTCGTCGAGCGGACCGTCTGGGTCGTCGTCTTCGCCCTCGCGTTCCTCGGCTGGACCCAGATCACCCGCGTCATGCGCGGTGCCGTGATCACGGTCAAGCAGGCCGACTACGTCCACGCGGCGAAGGCCCTCGGCGCCGGCACCACCAGGATCCTTTTCAAGCACATCCTGCCGAACGCCATGGCCCCCGTGATCGTCGTCGCGACCATCGCGCTCGGCGGTTACATCTCGGCCGAGGCCACCCTGTCCTTCCTCGGACTCGGCCTCGCCGCCCCGACCGTCTCCTGGGGTGTCGACATCTCCGCCGGCGTCGCTCAGATCCGCATCGCTCCGCACGTGCTGCTGTGGCCCTCGATCATGCTGAGCCTCACCGTTCTGGCGTTCATCATGCTCGGCGAAGCCGTCCGCAACGCCCTCGACCCCAAGCTGCGCTGAGGAGGGCGTAACAGATGAGCATCATCGACAAGACCGCGGCCGTCCCCGCGCCGCGCGGCGGCGACCACACCGGCCCGCTCCTCGAAGTCAAGGACCTGCACGTCGAGTTCCACACCCGTGACGGTGTGGCCAAGGCGGTCAACGGCGTCAACTACTCGGTGAACGCCGGCGAGACCCTCGCCGTCCTCGGCGAGTCCGGCTCCGGCAAGTCCGTCACCGCCCAGGCCATCATGGGCATCCTCGACATGCCGCCCGGCAAGATCCCGCAGGGCGAGATCCTGTTCCGCGGCGAGGACATGCTGAAGATGTCCGAGGAGGACCGCCGGAAGATCCGCGGCCGCAAGATCGCCATGATCTTCCAGGACGCGCTGTCCTCCCTCAACCCGGTCCTCACCGTCGGCTACCAGCTCGGCGAGATGTTCCGGGTGCACCACGGCATGTCCAAGAAGGACGCCACGGTCAAGGCCGTCGAGCTGATGGACAAGGTCAAGATCCCCGCCGCCAAGGCGCGGGTCACCGACTACCCCCACCAGTTCTCCGGCGGTATGCGCCAGCGCATCATGATCGCCATGGCGCTCGCCCTGGAGCCGGACCTGATCATCGCCGACGAGCCCACCACGGCTCTCGACGTGACCGTCCAGGCCCAGGTCATGGACCTCCTCGCGGAGCTCCAGCAGGAATACAACATGGGCCTGATCCTGATCACCCACGACCTCGGCGTCGTCGCCGACGTCGCGGACAAGATCGCCGTGATGTACGCCGGCCGGATCGTCGAGCAGGCGCCGGTGCACGAGCTGTACAAGCGCCCGGCCCACCCGTACACCCGCGGTCTGCTCGACTCGATCCCGCGCCTGGACCAGAAGGGCCAGGAGCTCTACGCGATCAAGGGCCTGCCGCCCAACCTGCTCAAGGTGCCCACCGGCTGCGCCTTCAACCCGCGCTGCCCCAAGGCCGACGACATCTGCCGTACGGAGATCCCGGCCCTGGTGCCGGTCACCGAGCAGAACGGCGCGGATCTCCCGGGCCGTAAGAGCGCCTGCCACTTCTGGAAGGAGACGATCCATGGCTGACCTCAGCAAGAACGACGAGGCCGTGGCCGCCGCCGTCGAGGCCCCCGCGGGCCGCGGCGAGCCGATCCTCCAGGTGCGCAACCTGAAGAAGCACTTCCCGCTGACGCAGGGCATCCTCTTCAAGAAGCAGGTCGGCGCGGTCAAGGCCGTGGACGGGGTCTCCTTCGACCTCTACCAGGGCGAGACCCTCGGCATCGTGGGCGAGTCCGGCTGTGGCAAGTCCACGGTCGCCAAGCTCCTGATGAACCTGGAGCGGGCCACCGCCGGCGAGGTCTTCTACAAGGGCCAGGACATCACCAAGCTGTCCGGGCGCGCGCTGAAGGCCGTCCGCCGCAACATCCAGATGGTGTTCCAGGACCCGTACACCTCGCTGAACCCGCGCATGACGGTCGGCGACATCATCGGCGAGACCTTCGACATCCACCCCGAGGTGGCCCCGAAGGGCGACCGGCGCCGCAAGGTGCAGGACCTCCTCGACGTCGTCGGTCTGAACCCGGAGTACATCAACCGGTACCCGCACCAGTTCTCCGGCGGTCAGCGCCAGCGCATCGGCATCGCCCGCGGCCTCGCGCTCAACCCGGAGATCATCATCTGCGACGAGCCGGTCTCGGCCCTGGACGTCTCCGTCCAGGCGCAGGTCATCAACCTGATGGAGAAGCTGCAGGACGAGTTCAACCTCTCCTACATCTTCATCGCGCACGACCTGTCGATCGTCCGGCACATCTCGGACCGCGTCGGCGTCATGTACCTCGGCAAGATGGCCGAGATCGGTACGGACGAGCAGATCTACGAGCACCCGACGCACCCGTACACCCAGGCGCTGCTCTCCGCGGTGCCGGTGCCGGACCCGGAGGCCCGCGCGCACCGCGAGCGGATCATCCTCACCGGTGACGTCCCCTCGCCGGCCAACCCGCCGTCGGGCTGCAGCTTCCGCACCCGCTGCTGGAAGGCGCAGGAGAAGTGCTCGCAGGAGGTGCCGGTCCTCGCGATCCCGCAGCGCTTCCAGGGCGCGGACACCCCGGCCGCCCACTTCTCGGCGTGCCACTTCGCCGAGGAGAAGCAGGTCCTCTCCGTCTGATCCGATCCGTCTGATCCGGATCCTCTGATCCGGTTCTTCTGATCCGATCCTTCTGATTCGGCCGGAGCCACGAGAGGCCCCCGGACACCCGCAAGGGTGCCGGGGGCCTTTCGCGTGCCCGCGGGACGTCCCGAGGGACCGTCCCGGTCCGCGGGGACGGCCGGGACCGTGCGCGGGACTGGCAGCGTGTGTCGCGGGGCGGCCCAACTGCCGTGCACCGCCCACCACACCGGCTCGTACCGAGGTGCTGAGCCGCCGAGTCGAGGAGTCCGCCGTCATGACCCCGGTCGACCAACCGATGCCCACCCGCCGCTCCCTGCTCGCCGGAGGCCTGGCGCTCGGCGCCTCGGCCGTGCTGCCCCTGGGGGCGGCCGGTCCGGCGCACGCCGCGGACGGGCCGGCCGTCGCGGACACCGCCGCGTGGGGCGCCCGTCCGGCGAGCAGCCCCGTGCGGGTGCTGCCGACCCCGCCGCAGAAGATCATCGTGCACCACACGGACTCGCCGAACACGACGGACTACTCGCAGGCCCAGGCGTTCCAGATCGCCCGCTCGATGCAGAACTGGGCGATGGACGACCGCCATTGGATCGACACGGCCCAGCACTTCACCGTCTCGCGCGGGGCGTACGTCATGGAGGGCCGGCACAGCAGCCTCGCCGCGCTCCGGGGCGGCACCCAGACCGTGGAGTCGGCGCACTGCGTCGGGCAGAACACCGTCGGCATCGGCATCGAGAACGAGGGCACGTACACCGCGGTCGACCCGCGCGGCGAGCAGTACGCGGCGCTCGTCGAGCTGTGCGCGTACATCTGCCGTCAGTACGGGCTGCGCGCCTACCAGATCTACGGGCACCGGGACTTCAACGCCACCCTGTGCCCCGGCGACCGGCTGTACGCGCTGCTCCCGCAGCTGCGGCGGGACGTCGCCGCCCGCATCGGCGGGGACCCCACGGCCCCCGTGTGGCCGGTGCTGCACAACGGCGACGCGGGCGACCGGGTCCGCGCGCTCCAGCACCTGCTCGTGCGGCGGGGCGCCACGATCACCGTGGACGGCGCCTTCGGCCCGGCCACCGAACAGGCCGTACGGGACTTCCAGACGCTCGTGACCGCTACCTCCGACGGCTACGCGGGCAACCAGACCTGGCATCAGCTGGTCGTGCCTGTACGGCAGGGCAACACGGGGGACGCCGTGAAGGCCGTCCAGCTGCTGCTCACCGCCAAGGGCCTCCCGACCGACGTCGACGGCGCCTTCGGCCCCGGCACCCTGGCCTCGGTCACCGCCTTCCAGAACGCGGCCGGGCTGCCCGCCGACGGCCTCGCGGACGCCCGTACCCTCGGCCGCCTCCTCGCCTGAGCGCGCCCCTCCGCCGACCCGGAGCCGACCCGGAGCCGATCCGGAGCCGATCCGGAGCAGAGCCGGAGCCGATCCGGAAGCAGACCCGGAGCCGACCCCGAGCCGATCCGGAGCAGACCCGGAGCCGACCCGGACCCGATTCGGAGCCGATCCGGAGCCCACCCCCCGGACAGCGGTCGCCAAGATGCGGCCCTGTCCGGGTTGCGGTGATATGGGGGCCTAAGTCTCGGCAAGACTATCGGGAGGCACTCCATGCGCGGAGCCACGCACGCCAAGTGGGCCGCACTGGCCACCGCCGTCGCCCTCGCGGCGACGGCCTGTGGTGGCGGCGACGACAGCGGCGGCGGTGGCGGAGGGGCCGACGGCATCGTGAGTTCCTCGTGGGGCGACCCGCAGAACCCGCTGGAGCCCGCCAACACCAACGAGGTCCAGGGCGGCAAGGTCCTGTCCATGATCTTCCGCGGGCTCATGCAGTACGACCCGAAGACCGGCGAGGCCAAGAACATGCTCGCCGAGAAGATCGACACCACGGACTCGCAGAACTTCACCGTCACGGTCAAGGACGGCTGGACCTTCTCCAACGGCGAGAAGGTCACCGCGAAGTCCTTCGTCGACGCCTGGAACTACGGCGCCAACCTGAAGAACAACCAGAAGAACTCCTCCTTCTTCGGCCAGATCGAGGGCTACGACCAGGTCCACCCCGAGAAGGGCGAGCCGACGGCCGAGACCATGTCCGGCCTCAAGGTGACCGGCCCCCAGACCTTCACCGTCAAGCTCACCCAGAAGTTCTCCACCTGGCCCATCACCCTCGGCTACGCGGCCTTCTCCCCGCTGCCCCAGGCCTTCTACAGCGACCACGCCGGCTGGCTCTCGAAGCCCATCGGCAACGGCCCGTACACCGTCGACTCGTACTCCAAGGGCTCCCAGATGGCCCTCAAGAAGTGGGACGCCTACCCCGGCCCCGACAAGGCCCAGAACGGCGGCATCACCCTCAAGGTCTACACGGACAACAACACCGCCTACACGGACCTGACGGCCGGCAACCTCGACCTCGTCGACGACGTGCCCGCCTCCCAGCTCAAGAACGTCGAGGCCGACCTCGGCGGCCGGTACATCAACGTCCCCGCCGGCATCATCCAGACCCTCTCCTTCCCGTTCTACGACCCCGCGTGGAACAAGCCGGGCCAGGAGAAGCTCCGGCAGGGCCTCTCCATGGCGATCAACCGCCAGCAGATCACCGAGACGATCTTCCAGAAGACCCGTACCCCCGCCGTCGACTGGACCTCCCCGGTGCTCGGCGAGGAGGGCGGCTTCAAGGACGTCTGCGGTGAGTTCTGCAAGTACAACGCCGAAGAGGCGAAGAAGCTGGTCGCCGAGGGCGGCGGCATTCCCGGCGGCACGATGAAGATCTCGTACAACGCCGACACCGGCTCCCACAAGGAGTGGGTGGACGCCGTCTGCAACTCCATCAACAACGCCCTCGGCAACAACAAGGCCTGCGTCGGCAACCCGATCGGCACCTTCGCCGACTTCCGCAGCCAGGCCAGCACCCAGAAGCTGCCCGGCCCCTTCCGCGCCGGCTGGCAGATGGACTACCCGCTCATCCAGAACTTCCTCCAGCCGCTGTACTACACCAACGCCTCCTCCAACGACGGCAAGTACTCCGACCCGGAGTTCGACAAGCTGGTCAACGAGGCCAACGCCGAGGCCGACATCGCGAAGGCCGTCGGACTCTTCCAGCAGGCCGAGGGAGTCCTCCGGGACGACATGGGGGCCATCCCGCTCTGGTACCAGAACGGCAGCGCCGGCTACTCGGACAGGGTCGAGAACGTGACCCTGAACCCCTTCAGCGTCCCGGTCTACAACGAGATCAAGGTCAAGTGACGCCGTAGCAGTCCGGCGGCGTACGGCCCGGGCCGCGGATCCCCGCGCCGGGCCGTACGCCGTCCCGCAACCCACCCTTCCTGGAGGCCTCCGTGGGTCGATACGTGATCCGGCGGCTGCTGCAGATGATCCCGGTCTTCTTCGGCGCCACGCTGCTGATCTTCCTGATGGTGAACGTGATGGGCGACCCCATCGCCGGCCTCTGCGGCGACCGCGCCTGCGACCCGGCGACCACCGCCCAGCTGGAGAAGGAGTACGGCCTCGACAAGCCGGTCTGGCAGCAATACCTGACCTACATGGGCAATGTCTTCACCGGGGACTTCGGCACCGCCTTCAACGGCCAGCCCGTCACCGAGCTGATGGCCAGCGCCTTCCCGGTCACCATCCGGCTCACCATCGTCGCGATCCTCTTCGAGATCATCATCGGCATCACCCTCGGCGTCGTCACCGGCCTCAAGCGCGGCCACCCCGTCGACACCGGCGTCCTGCTGCTGACCCTGGTCGTCCTCTCCATCCCCACCTTCGTCACCGGCCTGCTGCTCCAGCTGCTCCTGGGTGTCGAATGGGGCTGGATCAAGCCGGCCGTCTCGCCCGAGGCGCCCTTCAACGAACTGATCGTCCCCGGCCTCGTCCTCGCGTCCGTCTCGCTCGCGTACGTCACCCGGCTCACCCGGACCTCCATCGCCGAGAACAAGCGTGCCGACTACGTCCGCACCGCCGTCGCCAAGGGTCTGCCCCGCCGCCGGGTCGTCACCCGGCACCTGCTGCGCAACAGCCTCATCCCCGTGGTGACCTTCATCGGCGCCGACATCGGCGCCCTCATGGGCGGCGCCATCGTCACCGAACGGATCTTCAACATCCACGGCGTCGGCTACCAGCTCTACCAGGGCATCGTCCGCCAGAACACCCAGACCGTCGTCGGCTTCGTGACGATCCTCGTCCTGGTGTTCCTGCTGGCCAACCTGCTGGTCGACCTCCTGTACGCCGTCCTTGACCCGAGGATTCGCTATGCCTGAGCCCTTTGAGCCCCTTGAGTCGTACGGAGAAGAAGGGCGCGCCATCGCATCGACCGGCGCCGGCGGCGCATCGGACCTCGGCACCCAGGAGGCCGAGACCCTCGAGAAGACACCGGGCGGCCCGGAAGGAACCGGCGCCGACAAGAAGCCCCGCTCCCTCTGGTCCGACGCCTGGCACGACCTGCGCCGCAACCCGATCTTCATCATCTCCGCGCTCGTCATCACCTTCCTGGTGATCATCTCCATCTGGCCCCAGCTGATCGCCTCCGGAGACCCGCTCGACTGCGACCTGTCCAAGGCCCAGGAGGGCTCCCAGCCCGGCCACCCCTTCGGCTTCAACGGCCAGGGCTGCGACGTCTACACCCGCACCGTCTACGGCGCCCGGACATCCGTGACCGTCGGTGTCCTCGCCACCCTCGGCGTCGCGATCCTCGGCAGCATCCTCGGCGGCCTCGCCGGCTTCTTCGGCGGCACCTGGGACGGCATCCTCTCCCGGATCACCGACGTCTTCTTCGCCATCCCCGTCGTCCTCGGCGGCCTCGTGCTCCTCTCCGTGGTGACCAGCTCCACCGTCTGGCCCGTCATCGGCTTCATGGTGCTCCTCGGCTGGCCGCAGATCTCCCGCATCGCCCGCGGCTCCGTCATCACCGCCAAACAGAACGACTACGTCCAGGCCGCCCGCGCGCTCGGCGCCTCCAACTCCCGGATGCTGCTCCGGCACATCACGCCGAACGCCGTCGCCCCGGTCATCGTCGTCGCCACCATCGCCCTCGGCACGTACATCGCGCTCGAAGCGACCCTGTCGTACCTCGGCGTCGGACTGAAGCCCCCGACCGTCTCCTGGGGCATCGACATCTCCTCGGCGTCGCAGTACATCCGCAACGCGCCCCACATGCTGCTCTGGCCGGCCGGCGCGCTCGCCATCACCGTGCTCGCGTTCATCATGCTCGGCGACGCGGTGCGCGACGCCCTCGACCCCAAGCTGAGGTAGGGACCCATGCTGCTCGAAGTGCGCGACCTGCACGTGGAGTTCCACACCCGGGACGGGGTGGCCAAGGCGGTCAACGGCGTCAACTACTCCGTCGACGCGGGGGAGACCCTCGCCGTCCTCGGCGAGTCCGGCTCCGGCAAGTCCGTCACCGCCCAGGCCATCATGGGCATCCTCGACATCCCGCCGGGGAAGATCAGCAACGGCGAGATCCTCTTCCAGGGCCAGGACCTCCTCAAGCTGAAGGAGGAGGAACGGCGCAAGGTCCGCGGCGCCAAGATGGCGATGATCTTCCAGGACGCGCTGTCCTCCCTCAACCCCGTCATCAGCGTCGGAGACCAGCTCGGCGAGATGTTCCAGGTCCACCGGGGCATGTCGCGCAAGGACTCCAAGGCCAAGGCCGTCGAGCTCATGGACCGGGTCCGCATCCCCGCCGCCAAGGAACGCGTCGGCCAGTACCCCCACCAGTTCTCCGGCGGCATGCGCCAGCGCATCATGATCGCGATGGCGCTCGCCCTCGAACCCGAACTGATCATCGCCGACGAGCCCACCACCGCCCTCGACGTCACCGTCCAGGCCCAGGTCATGGACCTCCTCGCCGAGCTCCAGCGCGAGCTCAACATGGGCCTCATCCTCATCACCCACGACCTCGGCGTCGTCGCCGACGTCGCCGACAAGATCGCCGTCATGTACGCGGGGAAGATCGTCGAACAGGCGCCCGTGCACGAGATCTACAAGGCCCCCGCCCACCCCTACACCCGGGGCCTGCTCGACTCGATCCCGCGCCTGGACCAGAAGGGCCAGGAGCTCTACGCGATCAAGGGCCTGCCGCCCAACCTCCTCGCCATCCCCTCCGGCTGCTCCTTCAACCCGCGCTGCCCGCTCGCCCGGGACCGCTGCCGGACCGATGTGCCCCCGCTGTACGACGTGACCGAGTCCCCGGTGCCGCGCGCCAGCGCCTGCCACTTCTGGAAGGAGTGCCTCCATGGCTGAGGCGATTCTCGAAGTCCGGGACCTCCACAAGCACTACCCGCTGACCCAGGGCATCCTCTTCAAGAAGCAGGTCGGCGCGGTCAAGGCCGTCGACGGGGTCGACTTCGACCTCGCCGCCGGAGAGACCCTCGGCATCGTCGGCGAATCCGGCTGCGGCAAGTCGACGGTCGCGAAGATGCTGGTCAACCTGGAACGGCCGACCTCCGGCACCATCCGCTACAAGGGCGAGGACATCACCAAGATGTCCCCGCGCGCCCTCAAGGCCGTCCGCCGCAACATCCAGATGGTCTTCCAGGACCCGTACACCTCGCTGAACCCGCGCATGACCGTCGGCGACATCATCGGCGAGCCGTACGAGATCCACCCCGAGGTCGCGCCCAAGGGCGACCGGCGCCGCAAGGTGCAGGACCTCCTGGACGTCGTCGGCCTCAACCCCGAGTACATCAACCGCTATCCGCACCAGTTCTCCGGCGGCCAGCGCCAGCGCATCGGCATCGCCCGCGGCCTCGCCCTCCAGCCCGAGATCATCGTCGCGGACGAGCCGGTCTCCGCGCTCGACGTCTCCGTCCAGGCGCAGGTCGTCAACCTCCTGGAGAACCTCCAGTCCGAGTTCTCCCTGTCGTACGTCTTCATCGCCCACGACCTCTCGATCGTGCGGCACATCTCCGACCGGGTCGGCGTCATGTACCTCGGCCGGATCGTCGAGATCGGCACCGACGCCCAGATCTACGACCACCCCACCCACCCCTACACGCAGGCGCTCCTCTCCGCCGTGCCCGTCCCCGACCCGGAGGCGCGCGAGCACCGCGAGCGGATCCTCCTCGCCGGCGACGTGCCGTCCCCGGCCAACATCCCCTCCGGCTGCCGCTTCCGCACGCGCTGCTGGAAGGCCCAGGAACGCTGCACCCTCGAAGTCCCGCTCCTCGCCGTCCCGGCTGTCTTCCGCCTCACGGACAGTCCCGCGAAGCACGACTCGGCCTGCCACTTCGCGGAGGAGAAGCAGGTGGTGCCCCCGGAGGAGCCGACGGAGGAGCCTCCGGCGCCGTAACGCGCGGGCAACCGGGCGGAATTGGATCCGATATACGGACATTGGATATTGGAGCTTGTACGGCCGTGCGGGTGCCGTGAGCCGGCCGGGGCGCGCCATGTCGCCCCGGCCGGCTGCCATACGGCGTTCATGCGGAACCGCTTGTTTCGGTCGGTCGCGACCGTGAGTATCGGGGCCGTGACTGTGACACGACCGGCACGTCTCACCGGCGCCGCGCTCTGCGCCGCGCTCGCCCTCATCGCCGCCGTGTGGATCCTCAAGGACCTCGCCGCGCTCGGGTCGCCCGCCGACCTCGCCTGGTACTGGGCCGGGGACCACCACTTCCTGATCCGGGGGCGGTCCACGACCTCCCTGATCGACCCCGTCCTCCTCGCCGCCTACGCCGCCTGCGCCGTCGCCGCGCTCCGCTCACGGCACGCGGCCTCCGCCCTCGCCGCCGCCGGTGCGGTCACCCTCGCCCTGCGCCTCCCCGGGCTCTGGGCGGCCGGGAGCGGCGTCCTCGTCACCGCCCTCCTCGAACTGGCCCTGGGCACCGGGCTCGTCCTCACCGCCGCCCTCGGCCGCAGCCCGGCGGACGCCCCGTACGAGCAGCAGCCCACCCGCCCCCGTACCGGCCCCGCCGTCGCCGCCGGGATCCTCCTCGCGCTCGCCGCGCTCTTCACCACCCTGTGGGAGCTGTACTGGGCCGGTGAACTGCCCGTGGAGATCACCGTCGACCGGTTCACCGGCGGCCGCTCCGTCGTCAAGCCCGCCCTCGCGCCGCCGCCCGGCTGGCTGTCGGCGATCGCCCTCGGCCTGTACGGCACGGCCGCCGTCTCCTGCCTCGTCCGGGCCCGCCACAGCCGGGCCTTCGGGCTCCTCGCCGCCGTCCTCCTGACCGCCGGCGGCCTCGGCGGGGTCGCCCGCGCCGTCCGGTACGAGACCCTCACCCGCCTCACCGACCTCACCACCCCCGGCGCGGCGGACGTCCTCACCTCCGTCTACGAGCTGCTCGCCGGCCTCGCGGTGCTCGTCCTCCTGGCCGGGCGCGGCGCCCCCGCCGCCGCCCCCGGCCCGTACCCGGCGGCCGGGGCGCGGCCCCCGGCCCCGCCCCACCCGACGCCCCCCGGCTGGTGACTCAGCGCCCGAGACCGAGCGACCTCTTCAGGAAGTCCACCTGGAGCAGCAGCAGGTTCTCCGCGACCTGCTCCTGCGGCGTCATGTGCGTCACGCCGGACAGCGGCAGCACCTCGTGCGGCCGGCCCGCCGCGAGCAGCGCCGAGGAGAGCCGCAGCGCGTGCCCCACCACCACGTTGTCGTCCGCGAGGCCGTGCACGACCATCATCGGCCGGGCCGGCTCCTCCGGCGCGGACAGCCCGTCGTCGGTCAGCAGCGACTGCGCCGCGTACACCTCGGGGTCGTCCTGCGGGGTGCCGAGGTACCGCTCGGTGTAGTGCGTGTCGTACAGCCGCCAGTCCGTCACCGGCGCCCCGACCACCGCCGCGCGGAAGACGTCCGGCCGCTGGAGCACCGCACGGGCCGCCAGATAGCCGCCGTACGACCAGCCGCGGATCGCGACCCGCTCCAGGTCGAGCGGGAAGCTCCCGGCCAGCGCACGCAGCGCCTCCACCTGGTCGTCGAGGGTCGGCGAGAGGTCGCGCAGGATCGACTTCTCCCAGGCGGGGGAGCGGCCCGGCATGCCCCGCCCGTCCGCCACGACCACCGCGAAGCCCTGGTCGGCGAACCACTGCGAGGTCAGATGCGGGTTGTGCGCGGCGAGCACCCGCTGCCCGTGCGGACCGCCGTACGGATCCATCAGGACCGGCAGCGGCCCGTCCCCCTCCTCGTACCCCGAGGGCAGCAGCACCGCGCACGGGATCCGCCGCGCCCCCGCCTCCGTGAGCCGCACGCGCGCGGAGATCACCGGCTGCTGGGCGTACGAGGCCACCACCGCGGCCCGCTCGCCGTCCCGCAGCACCCGCGCCACGCTCCCCGGCTCCTCCGGCCGCGCCGACACCAGGACCGTCACCGCGCCCGAGCGCACGGCGCCGTGCACCCCGGTGCCCTCGGAAAGGCGCTCCGCGCCCCGCCCGGTCACCCGGTACACATGGATCTCGCCGGTCTCCGGCTCCGCCGCCGCCGCACCCGCCGAGGCCGACACCAGGACGTCGTCCGCCCCGACGTCGAGCACCGCCCGGACGTGCAGCTCCGGACCCGTCCACGCCTCCTCCCCGACGGCGAGGACCCGCGCCCCGCCCTCGTCCGTGACCCGGACGAGCTCGCCGCCGGGCCCCCACGCCGGCACCCCGTGGTGCAGCTCCAGCCACGCCGGGTCCGCCTCCGCCCGTACGGTCGCGGTCTTCCCCGACTCCACGTCCACCGCCAGGAACAGCTGCTCCCGCTGGTCCCGCGTCTGCACGAGCAGCAGCGGCGCCCCGGCCGCCGACCAGTGCACCCGCGCCAGGTACGGATACCGCTCCCGGTCCCACACCACCTCCGTACGGGCCCCGTCGAGGCCCGTCACGTACAGCCGCACCTCGGCGTTGTCCGTGCCCGCCGCCGGGTACCCCACCCGCTGCGGCTCCCGCTCCGGGTGCGCCGGGTCCGCGATCCACCAGCGCCGCACAGCGCGGTCGTCCGCGCGCGCCACGAGCAGCCGGTCCGAGGCGGGCGACCACCAGTAGCCGCGCTCCCGGCTCATCTCCTCCGAGGCGATGAATTCGGCCAATCCGTAGGAGACGTGCTCGTCCTCCGGAACGGCCAGCGCACGGTCGCCCGAACCGTCCGCGCCGACCACCCGCAGGGCGCCCTCCGCCACGTACGCCACGAACCGCCCGTCCGGCGAGGGACGCGGATCGATCACCGGTCCCGGCACCGGAAGCTCCCGTGCCGTGCCCGCCCGCAGCTCCGCCGTGAACAGCCGTCCCGACAGCGCGAACGCCGCCAACTCCACGGCCCCGTCCACCGCGTACGCCACGATCCCCGCCGAGCCCTCCCGGCTCCGCTCCCGGCGCGCCCGCTCCTGCGGGGACAACTCCTCCTCCGCGCCCGCGAGCAGCGCCGCCGGGTCCGCGGCCACCCGCTCCCCGGGCTCGCCGTCCCGGGGCAGGTCGAGCACCCAGAGCCGGTGCGAACGGTCCGTCCCGGAACCGGATCTGACGAACACCACGCGCTCCCCGTCCGGGGAGACCGAGAAACCACGCGGGACCCCCAGGGTGAACCGCTGGGTCCGGGCGTGCTGACGGGGGAAGGAGAGCCCGGCCGAGGGTGTGGCCGGCTGCTGCGAAGACAAGGTCATGCGGCTGAAACTAGCGCCGTGCGCCCCCCTCGTGCCTCCGTCCGCCGATCGATGCGGCCGCACGGATAGTTATGATCCGTAGCGCTAGGTGGGTATGCATCGGACTGACATGCCCTCTGGCACATGCTGATCGACCGAACCGCTCGAATATCCGACCGAAGGTGGAGGTGAACCGCCGTGGCACTCTCGATCTCCGTGGTGGTGCTGCTGGCGATCGTCGTCTTCCTGCTGATCCGGAAATCCGGGCTGAAGGCTGGACATGCGGCGGTCTGCGCGCTCCTGGGCTTCTACCTGGCGAGCTCCTCCATCGCCCCGTCCATCAGCACCCTCACCACGAACGTGGCGGGCATGATCGGCGGCCTCAAGTTCTGACCGGCCCGACCTCGTAGGGTGGGGGCATGTCCGATCTCCCCGCCCGCCGTCTGCTGCTCGTGCACGCGCACCCGGACGACGAGTCGATCAACAACGGCGCCACCATGGCCAGGTACGCGGCCGAGGGCGCCCTCGTCACCCTGGTCACCTGCACGCTCGGCGAGGAGGGCGAGGTCATCCCGCCCGACCTCGCCCACCTGGCCCCCGACCGGGAGGACCGGCTCGGCCCGCACCGCGTCGGCGAACTCGCCGCCGCGATGACCGAGCTGGGCGTCACCGACCACCGCTTCCTCGGCGGCCCCGGTCGCTTCCGCGACTCCGGAATGATGGGCGCCGAACAGAACAAGGCGGCCGACGCCTTCTGGAACACCGACGTCGACACCGCGGCGCCGCACCTCGTCGAGGTGATCCGCGAGACCCGCCCGCAGGTCCTGATCACCTACGACCCCGACGGCGGCTACGGCCACCCCGACCACATCCAGGCCCACCGGGTCGCCACCCGCGCCGCCGAACTCGCCGCCGACGCGGACTACCGCCCCGACCTCGGACCGGCCCACACGATCGCCAAGATCTACTGGAACCGCGTCCCGCGCCCCGTCGCCGAGGCCGGTTTCGCCCGGCTCCGCGCCGAGGGCTCCGCCTTCCCGGCGATCGCCGAGATCGACGACGTACCGGGCGTCGTCGACGAGGACCGGATCACCGCCGAGATCGCCGCCGACCCCGCGTACACGGCCCGCAAGAGCGCCGCGATGGCCGCCCACGCCACCCAAGTCGCCGTCGACGGCCCCTTCTTCGCCCTCTCCAACGACCTCGGCCAGCCGATCTTCACCACCGAGTACTACGAACTCGTCCAGGGCGTCTCCGGCGCCCCGGAAGGCGAGCGCGAGACGGACCTCTTCGCCGGGGTGACGACGTGAGCGACACCCCGGTCTCCCCGGGCGTCCGATACGTCGCGTACGTCCTCCTGCTGGTCCTCGGCGCCCTCGTCGGCATCGCCGGATCCCTCGTCCAAGCCGCCTGGTTCCCCGGCGGCTTGCTCCTCGCGCTCCTGGCCACCGCCGCCCTCTTCTACGGAGGGCTCCGCGCCACCGGCACCCAGGTCGGCGTCGCCTCCGCCGGCGGCGGCTGGCTCGTCGCCGTCATCCTGCTCAGCCTCGGACGCCCGGAGAGCGACGGGGTGTTCGGCGGGGGCGGGGGCGAGCTGTTCTTCCTCTTCGGAGGCATGGCCCTCGCTGTGATGTGCGCCACTCTGCCCCGGCTGTCGCGACCGGCCCCGTGAACAGGACGACTTGAGACCGGGGACGCCCTGACTTCGGCCGGATTGCCCGTCGTCCGTCACCCAGGGGTCGGGTATGAGTCGGCGGCGTTCAGTATGGTGGTGCGCGCCGCCGAACCGCCCGGGTCAACACGAGCATCAGCAAGAGCGGGCGGTGGAGCCAACCGGGAGATCCTGCTTTGAGTCGTGAAACTGGTCGAGAGACTGACAGTTCGTCCTCCGGCGCCCAGGGGCGCGGTGGAGCCGCCTACCCCTCGGGTACCCCGCCGTACGGATCCCGCCAGTATCCGTCGCTCCACCCCACGCAGGACGCGCCGGAGGACAGCCCCGCCGCGTCCGCGCCGCCGGAGGAGCCCAAGACCGAGACGACGCTGACGACCCGGATCCGGATCAACATCCCGGGTTCGCGTCCGATTCCGCCGGTCGTGGTCCGCAAGACGGTCAACGAGACGTCCGCCCCGGCCCCCGAGCCGGAGCCCGCTCCCGCCGTGGAGCCGGAGCCCGAGCCCGTGGCCGCGCCGGAGCCGCCGCGGGCGGCCGAGGAGGCCCCGCAGGCGCCTCAGGCTCCGAAGGCGAAGGAGACGAGCGACTGGTTCGCCCCGCGCAAGGCGGCGGCCCCGGCGCCCGCCCCCGCTCCGGCGCCCGCCCCCGCACCCGCCGCCAAGCCGGCCCCGGCGCCCACCGGACCGGACGCGCAGGGCACGGGCTTCGCGGGCTCGGCGACCTCGGGCGTCCCGACGGTCGGCACCACCCCGTCGAGCCGCCCGGTCACCGCGACCGCGCAGACCCCGCCGGGCAACCCGCTGTACGAGAGCGGGACGCCGGCCGGCGGCACGCCGATGTACGACGGGACGCCGGCCGGCGGCACGCCGAGGTACGACGGCACCCCGGCGGGCGGCACGCCCCTGTACGACGGGACGCCCGCCGCCGGCACCCCCCTCTACGACGGCACCCCGGCGGCCGGTACGCCCGCGTACCGCGGTCCGGGCGGCCCGGGTGCCCAGGGCGGCCAGGGCGGCCGCCCGGCGGCCCCCACCGGCCCCACCACGGGCCCGGTCACCGGCACGGCCACCTTCGGCGGCGCCAAGACCGCCCCCCGGCCGCCCTTCGGCGGCGGCCCGGGCGCGGCGGGCTCCCCGTTCGCAGCCGCCGGCGGCGCGCCCCGCATGTCCGACGACACGGCGGTCCTGACGCCCCAGCAGCCGGCCCCGGCGCCGGCGTCCGGCCCGGGCGCGGCGGCGGCCGACCACGGCGCGCACATCTCCGGGGACACGCTGACCAGCGGCATCCCCGTGGTCCCGCCGGCGGCGGCCCGCCCTGACCTGACCCCGCGGATCGAGGACCACGCGACCCCGGCGCCCGCGCCCGCGCCGGCGCCGCGCCAGGCACCGGCGGCGAACCGGGCCCCGGCGAAGAAGGGCCGCTCCAAGCTGGTCCTGGTCGCGGCCGGAGTCATCGGCCTCGCGGGCGTCGCGTACGGCGCCGGACTGCTCCTCAACCACTCCGACGTCCCGAAGGGCACCACGGTGCTGGGCGTGGACATCGGCGGCGGCACGAAGGAGGAGGCCGTCAACAAGCTGGACGCGGCGCTCGGCAAGCGGGCCACCGCCCCGCTCCAGCTCAGCGTCGGCGGCAAGAAGGTCCAGCTGGCCCCGGACAAGGCGGGCCTGGCGCTCGACAGCCAGGAGACCGTCCGCGCGGCGGCCGGCAGCGACTACAACCCGGTCTCGGTGATCGGCTCCCTCTTCGGCGGCGAGCGGGTCGCCAAGCCGGTCTTCCCGGTCGACGAGGAGAAGCTCGCGGTCGCGCTGACCGACCTGGCGGGCACGTCCGCGTCGGCGACGGAGGGCACGATCCTCTTCGCCCCGAACAAGGTGACCCCGGTCGAGGGCAAGCCCGGTCAGGGCCTGGACGTCCAGCGCTCGATGATCTCGGTACGGGACGCCTTCCGGGCCCAGGTCGAGACGGGCCAGAACAAGCTGGTCGAGCTGCCGGTCACCACTCGCAGGCCGACGATCACGAAGGCCGAGCTGGACCGGGCGATGAAGGAGTTCGCGACGCCCGCGATGTCCGGCCGGATCAAGATCCTGGCGGGCGGCAAGCAGATCGAATTCGGCCCGGCGCGGTCGCTGCCGCAGATCCTCTCGATGAAGGCGGTCGACGGCCGGCTGATCGAGGTCTACGACAAGAAGGCGATCGAGCGGCTCCTCGACGGCGTCTTCGACGGCGTCATGATCACCAAGGGCGACGGCGCCAAGCACCAGGTCTCGGCCGACGACGTGGCCTACGTGATGCGCGACGCCCTGAGGGGCAAGACCCCCGCGGAACGCACGAAGACGATCGACCTGAGCGGCCAGGGCTGAGCACCCCCGCCCCGCACGCGTGAGCCCCCGTCCCACCCCGGGACGGGGGCTCACGCGCTTGCGGGTCAGTGGGCCACGAGAACGGCGGAGAGGGCGAGCGCGCCGGGCAGGGCCTGGGCGAAGAGGATGCGGCGGTTGGCGGTGGCGGCGCCGTAGATCCCGGCGATGACGACACAGGACAGGAAGAAGACCTTGGCGCCGAAGCCGGTGGGGTCGTCGGCGATGAGACCCCAGACGAGACCGGCGGCGATGAATCCGTTGTAGAGCCCCTGGTTGGCGGCCATGGGGGCGGTGGCACGGGCCATCTCGGCATCGAAGCCGGAGAAGCGCCGGCCGGTCGCCTTCTCCCACAGGAACATCTCCATCACCAGGATGTAGGCGTGCAGGAGGGCGATGAGGGCGACGAGGATGTCGGCGGTGAGCGGCATGGGGAGCATTCTGCCTCCGTGCGCGCCGCCGAGCGCACCGGGCTCCACGCGGACCCGCCCGGCACGTTCACCGGGCGTTCCGCTTCAATCGGGCCCATGACTCACGCGCTCGGTCACGTCACCGCGCCCTCCGGCGTGCTGGTCCTCGCGACGGCCGGGGCCGTCGACTCCTGGGCCGGCACCGACCGTCCGCTCTCCGAGCGGGGCCTCGCCGCCGCCCGGGCCGGCGGCGGGCACCGGCACCTTCCCGAGGACGGGGAGCCCGAGGACTGGTTCTGCGAGGCGGTCGCCGTTCCCGCCGCGAGCGACCGGCCCCTTCCCGTACGCGCCGAGGCGGCACCCTCTCCGTTCGACGGCGAGCCGACGGTCTCCGCCCTGGAGGTCGACCTGGGGCTCCCGTGGCCCGTGGAGTACGGCACCGGCCCCGTACACCTCGGCGACCTGCCCGTGGACCGGTGCGGGACGGTCCTCGGTGACGCGCGGGCCCTGGACGGGTTCGTCGGCCTGGAGGGGGACTCCGTGGACGGGCTCGCGGACGTCACGTACTGGGGGCGCCATCAGGACGAGGCCCACGCCGAGTTCGGCGGCGAGCCCGCCCCGTACGGAGGCCCGTACGCGCATCTCGACCTCCCCGTCGCCGACGCCGAGGAGCTCGGCGAGCGGATCACCGCCTGGGTGGAACAAGGACCCGGCAAGGGGCTCATGGTCGCCGTCGAGGAGCACTCCCACCACCACCTGCTCCAGCGCGCGGCCCAGGACCGCCCCCTCCTCGCCGGGGTCCTCGACATCGCCGGCTGCCGGGTCCTCGGCCTCGACTGGGACCCGGGCGACCACTCCGTCCGCCACAACGGCGAACGCTCCTGGAACAAGGTCTACCCGGCCACCCTCGCACCCCACCAGGGCAGCACGGTCCTGCGCTGGACCATCCCGCCGCACACGGCGGAAAAGGAGTCGTCGTGCTGAGCCGGCTCGCGTAGTGTCCCGCGCAAGGGCGGGGCCGTAGCACAGAGGTAGTGCGCCGCGACAGCATCTCGGAGGACGCCGGTTCGAATCCGGCCGCCCCGCCCCCTTTCTCCCCTTCCGGCCCGCACGCCCTCCGGCCCGCGCGGCCACCGCCCTAGTTGAGCAGCGCCCGGGCCGCCTGGGCGCGGCGGCGGATCGTCGTCGCCGACTCCGGATCCACCGCGTCCATGACCTGGGCGTACGCCTCCATCTCCAGCGCGCCCGTGAGGAACTCCCCGCGCTGGACCAGCAGCTCGGCGCGCTCGTAGCGGAGTCTCGCCGGGTGCGAGGGGAGCAGCAGGGCCAGCTCCACGGCACACAGGGCCACGTCGGAGCGTTCGGGGCGGGGGGCCGCCCAGGCGCGGATGTTGTTCAGGATCCGCAGGACGATCGCGCCCGGCTCGGCCGGCCGGAGCATCGAGCGGTCGAGCGCCTCGCCCGTCGCGCTCGCCACCAGGAGCTCGGCGTCCGTGCCCGTCATGGCCCGGCCGCCCGCGAACGGGTCGGCGAGGTTCAGGTCGGCGGGATCGCCGAAGCCGACGACGAAGTGGCCGGGCAGCCCGAGCCCGTACACCGGCGCGCCGGCCCGGCGCGCGACCTCCATCCAGACCACGGAGAGCAGGATGGGCAGGCCACGGCGGCGCCGCAGCACTTCGTGCAGGAGCGAGGACTCCAGGCGCTGGTAGTCGGCGGGTACGCCCTCGAAGCCCTCGTGGCGGCCGAGGAGCGCGGCGAGCTCCACCGCCCAGTCGCCGGTGATCCGGGTCGCGTACGGGACGAGCCCGGCGAGCCGGTCGAGCTCGATCTCGGCCTCGTCGATCTCGCGCCGGGTGACGGTGGGGTCGGCGACGGCCCCGATGAGCAGGCAGAGCCGGGCCAGGTCGGGCCGCTCGGCCCTGGCCTCCTCGGCGAACTCCCGCCGCCAGTCGGACGCCTCTACCGGTGGTTCGTCCTCGCTCACGCCTCCGCCCATCGGTAGTGGTGGTAGTGGTGGTGGGGCGCGAAGCCCATGCCGTCGTACAGCGCCCGCGCGCCGTCGTTGTCCGACTCCACCTGGAGCCAGGCCGCCGACGCGCCCTCGTCGAGCGCCTGCCGGGCGAGCGCCGTCATGACGGACGTCGCCAGGCCCCGGCGCCGCTGTCCGGGGTCGACCTCGACCGCCATGAAGCCGGCCCAGCGGCCGTCGACCACACAGCGTCCGATCGCCGTCGGCACCTCACCCGTGCCCGCGACGGACGCGAACCACACACTCGGACCGGAGGCGAGGACGGACCGCACGGCCGGGCCCGCCTCCTCGTCGCCGGAGAAGCGCTGGTAGCGGCGCAGCCACGGTGCGTCGACCGTCCGGGAGAGGCGTACGGCGGAGACGTCGGCGTCCAGGTCGCCGATCGGGGCGAGTGCCCCGATCCGCACCTCGGCGGAGACCTCGCGCCGCCAGCCGTGCCGGTCGAGGGCGGCGCACAGCAGCTCCTGGGTGCCCTCGGCGCCGGTGGCGGTCTGGATGTACGGGGGAAGCTTCCGGGCCGCGTACCACGCGCGTACGTGCGTCAGGGCCTCGGCGACGGGCATCCCGGGATCGCCGAGCGGCAGGACGGAGTTGGCGCGCCGGGTGAATCCGTCGGCCGCCCGTAGCGTCCACTCGCCGAGGGCCTCGCTCTCGAGCGGCTGCCACGCGCGCGCGGTGGCCCGGGCGAGCTCCGGGAAGGTGGCCGAGGGGCCCCGCCGACGGGCCGGGGCGGCCGGCACGACCTTGCCCGCGACCAGCGCGGATTCCGCGATCCGGACGCTCTCGCCGCTCTTTCGTGTGATCAGCAGCACACCGGTGTCCCATGATGTGAGAACCCCGACCGCGTCGGTGAACTTCTCACCCGGTTCCGCCGAGTCCGTCACGTACCGAACGGAGACACGTTTTCCCACGTCAGCGCTGGTAATTCGCACTTCAAGGCGCCCTCCGCCGGTGATTTCCACAGCTTCTCCGCCCCTCCTGTTCGGATCGCCCTCAAGAACGGAGATACTAGGTGCGGGCATCGACGACGCCGCGCTCCCGCGCAGACCAGCCCTATCGAGGAGGAACGACAGCGTGACCTACGTCATCGCGCAGCCTTGTGTCGACGTCAAGGACAAGGCGTGCATCGAGGAGTGCCCCGTCGACTGCATCTACGAGGGCAAGCGGTCCTTGTACATCCACCCGGACGAATGCGTCGACTGCGGGGCCTGTGAGCCGGTCTGCCCGGTCGAGGCGATCTTCTACGAGGACGACACCCCGGAGGAGTGGAAGGACTACTACAAGGCGAACGTCGAGTTCTTCGACGAGCTCGGTTCGCCCGGTGGTGCCTCCAAGCTCGGCGAGATCGAGCGCGACCACCCCTTCATCGCCGCCCTGCCGCCGCAGAACGGCTGATTCATTCGCCCTCGGTCCCGTACGGCCTCGCCGCTGTACGGGGCCGAAGCGTTTTCCGTACGCACGAGGAAGTGAGCCAACCCGTGAGCGCAGTCTCTTCGCGCCTTCCCGTCTTCCCCTGGGACAAGCTGGAGCCGTACAAGAAGACGGCCGTGGCGCACCCGGACGGAATCGTGGACCTGTCCGTCGGGACGCCCGTGGACCCGGTCCCCGCGCTGATCCAGGAGGCCCTGGTCGCGGCCGCGGACTCGCCGGGCTATCCCACGGTGTGGGGGACGAAGGAGCTGCGGGACGCGCTCACCGGCTGGTGCGGGCGGCGCCTGGGCGCGGTGGACTTCGCCCACGAGAACGTGCTGCCGGTGGTCGGCTCCAAGGAGCTGGTGGCCTGGCTGCCCACGCAGCTGGGGCTCGGCGCCGGTGACGCGGTGGCCTACCCGCGGCTCGCGTACCCGACGTACGAGGTGGGGGCGCGGCTCTGCGGCGCGACGCCCGTCGTCTACGACGACCCGGTGGCGGACCTCGACCCGGCCGCGGTCAAGCTGCTGTGGCTCAACTCCCCGTCCAACCCGACCGGCAAGGTCCTCGCGAAGGACGAGCTGACCCGGATCGTGGCCTGGGCGCGCGAGCACGGCATCCTCGTCTTCTCCGACGAGTGCTACCTGGAGCTGGGCTGGGAGGCCGACCCGGTCTCGGTCCTGCACCCGGACGTCTGCGGCGGTTCGTACGAGGGGATCGTCGCGGTCCACTCGCTGTCCAAGCGCTCCAACCTGGCCGGCTACCGGGCGGCGTTCATCGCGGGCGACGCGGCCGTCCTGGGCGAGCTGCTCCAGATCCGCAAGCACGGCGGCATGATGACGGCGGCGCCGGTGCAGGCGGCGACGGTCGCGGCGCTGGGCGACGACGCGCACGTGGCCGAGCAGCGGGAGCGGTACGCGGCCCGCCGGGCGGCGCTGCGGGCGGCCCTGGAGGCGCACGGCTTCCGGATCGAGCACAGCGAGGCGAGCCTGTACCTGTGGGCGACCCGGGACGAGCCGTGCTGGGAGACGGTGGCGTACCTGGCGGAGAAGGGCGTCCTGGTGGCGCCCGGCGACTTCTACGGCGAGGCGGGGGAGCGGTTCGTGCGAGTGGCGTTCACGGCGACGGACGAGCGGGTCGAGGCCGCGGTCAAGCGCCTGGGCTGAGGGGCGAGCGGGCCGGGGGCCGCGTTCGCGTGCCCGGGCTGACGCGCGTACGCCGGAGGGCCCGGGGAGCAGGTGCTCCCCGGGCCCTCCGTGTGTCGCGGTGCGGGTCAGCCGCCGAGGGGCAGGCCGCCCAGGGTCTGGCCGGTCGGCAGGCCGCCCAGGCCGCCGCCCAGGGCGCCGCCGGTGGGGCCCTCGGCGCTCTCGGCGGCGGCGCCGGCGGTCTGGCCGACGACCTCGCCCGTGCTGCCGGCCGTCTTGCCGACGACCTCCTGCGCGGCGGGGGCGGCGGTCTTGCCGGCGGTGCCGACGGTCTTGCCGGCGGCCGGGACGGCCGTGCCGACGGCCTTGCTGCCGGTCTCGCCGACCACGCCGCCGGCGGTCTGCGAGGCGCTGTCGAGGGCGCTGCCCGCGCCGGCGGCGTCCAGGGCGGTCACGCCGTTGAGGGCCCCGGTCGGCGCGATGCCCTGGTCCAGGGCGCTCGCGGAGCCGGCCGCACCGACCACGGGGGCTGCTCCGGCCGCGACGATGAGGGCGGCACGGGCGATCCGGCGGGTCAGGGAGAGGGACATGGTGCTCCTTCGGCGGAGAGGACGATTACGCGGTGACAACCGGCCCTGGGGCGGGGGAGGTTGCGGCGGCCGAAGGTAAAGAGTTGGTAATGCGTCGTATTGTCGGGTGGGGAGGAAAACGGACGAACGTGTCATTGCGCGAAGCCCTGCCGAACCGTCACTTCCCTTGTGCCGCAAGGGATGCGAGGGGGAGGGGTGACGCCTGGGAAAGACGACGCCACGACCGCGCGAATTTCCTCCGCGCCGCGCCCGCTGCTTGCCACGCCCGAGTGAACCCCCGCACGCCTGCGCGACCGCACGACGAGCCGTACGCGCGCGTTCAGCCGCCCCGGCCGCAGGGTGAGTCACCCGTGGACGGTTCCGTGGCCCCGGACTACGGCGCCAGGCGTACCCGGACCGACGCGCCGCCGCCCGCCGCCGCGCCCGAGGTCTTCGACCAGCCGCCGCCCGCCTCGCCCGCGCGCCAGACCCGGTCGCCGAACGACACCTCCGTGATCCGCAGCTCGTCCGCCCGCGCCACCGACCACTGCGCCAGCTCCCAGCCGCGCTGCTCGTCCGCACCGGTCCCCGGCGCGCCCGCCGCCGCCCGGACCGGCACCACGAGCACCGGCGGCTCCGCAGCCGAACGGCCCGCGCTCGGACCGCCCGTCACCGCCTCGGGCGCCGCCTTCTCGCCGAAGGCCCGCACCAGCTCCCGGCGCACCTGCTCCGGATCGCCCGGCCGGCCCTTCACCTCGCTCGTCGTACAGGTCAGCGCCGCCGGCGACCGGCCCGTCAGCGCCGCCGACAGCAGCGCCGCGTCCGGCTCGTGCTTCGCGTACGCCTGCGGGAAACCGCTCCGCTGCACCTTCTGCGCCGCCACCGTCAGCGGCAGCCGCGAGTACCCCGGGACCTTCTCCAGACCCTCGTAGAACTTCCCCGACGAGTACACCGGGTCCATGATCTGCGCCGCCGTCCCCCAGCCCTGCGAGGGCCGCTGCTGGAAGAGGCCCAGTGAGTCCCGGTCGCCGTGCTCGATGTTCCGCAGCGCCGACTCCTGCAGCGCGGTCGCGAGCGCGATCGTCACCGCCCGCTCCGGCAGCCCCCGCGTGGTGCCCACCGCCGAGATCGTCGCCGCGTTGGACGCCTGCTCCGGGGTGAACTCGTAGCGGTTGTCCCCACTGCCCACACTGCACCGGGGCGCACCCGTGCTCCCCGTCAGCTGGTGGACGGCCACGTACGAGGCGAGGCCGAGGAGCACGGCGAAAGCGGCCGCGGAACGGGCGCGGCGGCCGCGACGGCGGGGGCGGGTGGGCTCGGACACGGGGCCCACCGTACTGGAGGCCGCGTTAGGGTCGGCACATGGCAGACATCACCCCGCTCGACGGCCCCCTCGACCTCTCCCTCGACGGGGCCGCGCTCACCGCCGCCCTCGTCGACTTCCCGTCCGTCAGCGGGACCGAGCGGCCGCTCGCCGACGCGATCGAGGCGGCCCTGCGCGCCCTGCCGCACCTCACCGTCGACCGCTTCGGCAACAACGTCGTCGCCCGCACGAACCTCGGCCGCGGCGAGCGGGTCGTCCTCGCCGGCCACATCGACACCGTGCCGATCGCCGACAACGTGCCCTCGCGCCTCGACGAGGACGGCATCCTCTGGGGCTGCGGCACCTCCGACATGAAGTCCGGGGTCGCCGTCCAGCTGCGGATCGCCGCCACCGTCCCCGAGCCCAACCGCGACCTCACCTTCGTCTTCTACGACAACGAGGAGGTCGCCGCCCACCTCAACGGCCTCGGCAAGATCGCCGACGCCCACCCGGACTGGCTCGCGGGCGACTTCGCCGTCCTCCTGGAGCCCTCCGACGGCCAGGTCGAGGGCGGCTGCCAGGGCACCCTGCGCGTCATCCTGCACACCGCCGGCGAGCGCGCCCACTCCGCGCGCGCGTGGATGGGCTCCAACGCCATCCACACCGCCGCCCCGATCCTCGACCGCCTCGCCGCCTACGAGCCGCGCAAGCCGGTCATCGACGGACTCCAGTACCACGAGGGCCTCAACGCGGTGAAGATCGAGGGCGGCGTCGCCACCAACGTCATCCCCGACGCCTGCGCCGTCACCGTCAACTACCGCTACGCCCCCGACCGCTCCCCGGCCGAGGCGCTGGCGTACGTCCGCGCGTTCTTCGAGGGCGTCGACATCGCCGAGTTCGTCGTCGACGACGAGAGCCCCGGCGCCCTGCCCGGCCTCTCCCACCCCGCGGCCGAGGCCTTCATGAAGGCCGTCGGCGGCAGCGCCCAGCCCAAGTTCGGCTGGACCGACGTCGCCCGCTTCAGCGCCCTCGGCGTGCCCGCGGTGAACTACGGCCCCGGCGACCCGCTGTACGCGCACAAGCGTGACGAGCACGTCCACGTCGACCGCATCCACCACTGCGAGGCGCGGCTCCGCGACTGGCTGACCGCCCGTCTCCCGTAATTTCGGATTTCGTCACCTCTGTGGACCTACCCTGACCCCACCAGAAGATCGTCGGTTCGACGGAGGGAGCAGGCCATGGGTATCCCCGAAGGGGAGATCAAGCCGGAGGAGCAGCGGCTGGGACCGGTGCTCAGGCGCAGGGACCAGGTCCAGCCGGGCACCACGGACCAGAGGCTGCTCGACACCGAGGGCGACTCGGAGTGGGTGCACACGGACCCCTGGCGGGTCATGCGCATCCAGTCCGAGTTCGTCGAGGGCTTCGGCGCCCTCGCCGAACTGCCGAGCGCGATCAGCGTCTTCGGCTCGGCCCGCACGAAGCCGGACTCGCCGGAGTACGAGGCGGGCGTACGGATCGGCCGGGCGCTCGTCGAGGCCGGATTCGCGGTCATCACGGGCGGCGGCCCGGGCGCCATGGAGGCGGCCAACAAGGGGGCCAGGGAGGCCAAGGGCGTCTCGGTGGGCCTCGGCATCGAGCTCCCCTTCGAGCAGGGGCTCAACCCGCACGTCGACATCGGCGTGAACTTCCGCTACTTCTTCGTCCGCAAGACGATGTTCGTGAAGTACGCGCAGGGCTTCGTCGTCCTGCCCGGCGGCCTCGGCACCCTCGACGAGCTCTTCGAGGCCCTGACCCTGGTCCAGACCCGCAAGGTCACCCGCTTCCCGATCGTCCTCTTCGGCACGGAGTACTGGAAGGGCCTGGTCGACTGGCTCCGCGACTCGGTCGTCGCGGGCGGCAAGGCGAGCGAACGCGACCTGCTCCTCTTCCACGTCACGGACGACGTGGAAGAGGCGGTCGCGCTCGTCACCAAGGAGGTCGGCCGCTAGACGCGCGTCAGCACGGTGGCCCGGCTACGCCAGCCCGCGCCGGGCCACCGCCGGCTCCCGGTGACCGGCGATGGACGCCACCATGTCCAGGACCTGACGCGTCTCGGCGACCTCGTGCACCCGGTACACCTGTGCACCCAGCCACGCGGAGACGGCCGTCGTGGCCAGCGTCCCGAGGACCCGCTCCTTGACCGGCCGGTCGAGCGTCTCGCCCACGAAGTCCTTGTTGGACAGGGACACGAGCACCGGCCAGCCCGTGGACGCCATCTCCCCGAGCCGCCGCGTCGCCTCCAGGCTGTGCCGTGTGTTCTTCCCGAAGTCGTGACCGGGATCGATCATGATCCCGTCCCGCCGCACGCCCAGCGCGACCGCGCGCTCCGCGAGCCCCACCGTGACCCGCAGGATGTCGGCCATCACGTCCTCGTACTCCACCCGGTGCGGCCGCGTCCGCGGCTCCGCGCCGCCCGCGTGGGTGCAGACCAGCCCCGCGCCGTACTTCGCGGCGACCTCCGCGAGCCGCGGGTCGACCCCGCCCCACGCGTCGTTCAGGACGTCGGCCCCGGCCTCGCAGACCGCCTCGCCGACGTCCGCCCGCCAGGTGTCGACGCTGATCACCACGTCGGGATGGCGCCTGCGGACCTCGGCGACGAATCCGACCGTGCGCCGCGCCTCCTCCTCGGCCGTCACCTCCTCGCCGGGGCCCGCCTTCACCCCGCCGATGTCGATGATCGCCGCCCCCTCCGCCACGGCCTGCTCGACCCGGGCGAGCGCGGGCTCGTCCCGGAACGTCGCGCCCTGGTCGTAGAAGGAGTCCGGGGTCCGGTTCACGATCGCCATGATCACCGGCTCGTGCGGCCCGAATTCACGCCGTCCCAAGCGCAGCATCCCTTTTGTCCTCCCTCGCGTCCGTTCGCCTGCGACCCTAACCGTCGGTGGCGCATGGCACGATCGGCACGGGACGTTTTCCACTCCGGGGAGAGGCGCGCAGTGTTCTGGTTTCTGCTCATCACGATGGTCGTGGTCGTGGCCGCGGTGACCCTCGCCGTGGTCGGCGGCGGCGACAGCGAGGTGCTGCCCGAAGTGGCGCCCGAGCAGCTCGTCGACCCGCTTCCGGCCGCGCGCCCGGTGGACCGCGCCGACGTCGAGGCGCTCCGCCTTCCCGTCGCCGCCCGCGGCTACCGCATGGCCGACGTGGACGACGTCCTCGTCCGCCTGGGCGCCGAGCTCGCCGAGCGCGACGCGCGGATCGCCGAGTTGGAGGCGGCGCTCGCGGGCGCCGGACGCGCCGGTGACACGGGCACGGAGGGCGGCGGGCAGTGACGGGCGAGGCGATCCCGGGGCCCGACGGGCGGCTGCGCTGCCCCTGGGGCCTGTCGACCGAGGACTACGTCACGTACCACGACGAGGAGTGGGGCCGCCCGGTCCACGGCGACGACGCGCTGTTCGAGCGGCTCTGCCTGGAGGCCTTCCAGTCGGGCCTGTCGTGGATCACGATCCTGCGCCGCCGGGAGGGCTTCCGGAAGGCGTTCTCCGGCTTCCGGATCGCCGACGTGGCCCGCTTCACGGACGCCGACCGCGAGCGGCTCCTCGCCGACGAGGGCATCATCCGCAACCGCGCCAAGGTCGACGCGACCCTGGCGAACGCGAAGCTGCTCGCCGACTGGTCCCCGGGCGAGCTCGACAGTCTGATCTGGTCCCACGCCCCGGACCCGGCGACCCGCCCGGTCCCGCGCACTCTGGCCGAGGTCCCGGCGGTCACCGACGAGTCGACGGCGCTCTCCAAGGCCCTCAAGAAGCGCGGGCTCCGCTTCATCGGCCCGACCACGGCCTACGCCCTGATGCAGGCCTGCGGCCTGGTCGACGACCATCTGGCGGGATGCGTGGCCCGGGGCGAATGACCCCGGGCCACGGCACCCGTCAGAAGGAGTGGACGTTGTCCGCGGGGTCGTACATGGTGACGTACTCCGGGGCGCCGATGCCGCCGCGCCCGTTGCCCGGGTAGACGTGCAGGTCCCAGAAGTTGATCGTCCGCATGAGATCGGACTTGCCGTCTCCGGTCACGTCGCCGACGGCGATGACCGGCTCGTTCAGCGGCCAGGCGTACGGCAGCTTGACGCGGCTGCCGAACGCGCCGCGGCCGTTGCCCGGGTAGAGCCAGAGCCCGCGCCCGCCGTCGCGCGCGACGAGGTCGGACTTGCCGTCTCCCGTCATGTCGCCGGGGGCGGCGAGCGTGTTCATCACGTTCCAGCCGGCGCCGGACTTCTTCCGGGCGCCGAACCAGCCGTGGCCGTTGCCCGGGTACGTCCAGAGGACTCCGGCGGTGTCCCGCGCGACCAGGTCGCGCCGGCCGTCGCCGGTGAGGTCGCCGACCGCCTCGATCTCCTTCATGGTGTTCCAGCCGGCGCCGACCTTCAGGCGCGGCTTGAACCAGCCGTAGCCGTTGCCCGGGTAGAACCAGAGCACACCGGACTTGTCGCGGGCGTAGACGTCCTCGTTGTTGTCGCCGTTGTAGTCACCGTGCCGGACGAGCGTGGTCATGCCGTTCCAGCCGCTGCCGACCAGCAGGCCCTTGGTGTTCAGGTTGGCGTCCAGTACGCCGTTGAGGAACCACAGCCGGCCGTCGTCGGCCCGCTCCAGGAGGTCGGGGCGGGAGTCGTTGTTCAGATCGCCGAAGCGCGCGGCGGCCGGCAGGCCGCTCGGACGCTTCTCCGTCGCCCAGTAGATCCACGGAACGCCCTGGGTCGCCTCGTAGCTGGTGGTGGCCACGCGGATGGAGCTGATCTTGTTGTCGAGCTGGCCCATGACGGAGCCGTCGAAGCTGATGGCGCCGTTGTGCGGGTCCGAGTGCAGCGAGTCGGCGCCGGTGAAGCCGGGGTCGCTCCAGAGGACGGCGTACAGGTTGGAGTTGTTGACCATGGACGACGTCTTGTCGTTCCAGGTCCCCAGGGTGGACTGACTGGACGTGATGATCTTCATCTCGCCCTGGTACTCGCGGTACTGGAAGAGGCACAGGCGGCCCGCGGGGCAGCGCTCCGAGCCCGCCGCCGCGGGCGGGGCGGCGGTCATCAGCGTCGCAAGGGAGGCCGCCGTGGTCACGGCGGCGGCCAGGGCGCGGCGGCCCCGGACGGTGCGGATCATGAGTCGGAATCCGTTCACGAAGAGGGTCAGAAGACGAAGTGCGTGCCGCGGACCCGGCCGAGCTCGCGGGGCGCCTGGAGGTGCCCGTCGGCGGTGCCGGGGTAGACGCGGAGCTGGTAGTGGCCCTCCCAGGACTCGGTGCCCCGGGCGTGCGCGACCAGGTCGGGGCGGCCGTCGCCGGTGACGTCGCCGAGGCCGGCGAGTTCCTTGTGGCCGTTCCAGCCGCCGCTGCCGATGAGGGTGCGGGTGGAGAAGCCGCCGCGGCCGTTGCCCGGGTAGAGCCAGAGCTTGCCCGCCGTGTCGCGGGCGACCAGGTCGGCCTTCTTGTCGGAGTTCATGTCGCCGGCGCCGACCAGCTCGTTCATGGCCTTCCAGCCAGTGCCGGCCTTCTTGCGGGCGCCGAACCAGCCGTGGCCGTTGCCGGGGTACGTCCACAGGACGCCGTCGCTGTCGGAGGCGAGCAGGTCGGCCCTGCCGTCGCCGGTCAGGTCGCCGGTGGCCGCCAGGTTCCGCATGGTGTTCCAGCCCGAGCCGACCTTCAGGCGGGGCTTGAACCAGCCCTTGCCGTTGCCCGGGTAGAACCAGAGGACTCCGGACCTGTCGCGGGTGAAGACGTCCTCGTTGAGGTCGCCGTCGTAGTCCCCGTGCCGGACCAGCGTGGACATCGCCCCCCAGCCGCTGCCGATGAGCAGCGGCGAGCCGGTGCTGCTGAAGCCGTGGCCCGTCCACAGCTGGCCGATCACGTTGCGGCCGAGGACGTCGGTGTACCCGTCCCGGTCGATGTCGCCGAAGGCCCCGGTCGCGGGCAGCGTCGCCGGCCGGTGCTTCACGTCGTACAGCATCGGGTAGCGGCTCTCGGAGCCGCAGAAGTCGTCCGCCTCGGGACCGAGGTCGATGGAGCTGACCGTCCTGTCGAGCCCGGGATAGGCGCTCTCGTCGAAGGACTCCGAGGTGTAGAAGTGCATGGAGCCCTCGGGGTCGAGGCCGGGCTTCGGGTAGAAGCAGACCGCGTCGCTCGCGGAGGTGTTCACGATGAACGACCGGATGCGGTTGTCCCAGGCCCCGAGCGAGGCCATCGGCCCGGCGAGGACCAGCATGTCCCCCTGGTACAGCGGCTGGCTGAAGACGCAGATCCGGCCGGTGGGACACCGCGCCCAGCCGTCGGTGGCCTGCGCCGGCGAGGACAGGGCGGTGGCGGACAGGCCGAGGGCCACACCCGCCGTGAGCGCGCCGCGAAGAAGGCGCGCGGAAGGAGAAGGACGCACGGAACCCCCCAGGTATGTGCGTACGAATGGTGAGCGGATCCTATAGACCCGCCCACCGCCCGTACGAACGGGTTCCGCCCGAGGTCAGCGGCCCAGGTACGCCGGCTTCTCCTTGGCGATGAACGCGCGGACCGCGATCGTGTGGTCCTCCGAGGCGCCCGCCAGGGTCTGGAGCTCCTCCTCCTTGCCGAGTGCCTCGGTGAGGGAGTGGTCGGCGCCGTAGGCGAGGGACTCCTTCAGGGCCGCGTACGCCACCGTCGGGCCCGCCGCGAGGGTGCGGGCCACCTTCTCCGCCTCGGCGGCCAGGTCCGCGGCCGGGACCAGCCGGTTCACGATGCCGAGCTCGTACGCCTCCTGGGCGCCGATCGAGCGCGGGAAGAGCAGCAGGTCGGAGGCCCGGCTCGCGCCGATCAGCCGGGGCAGCGTCCAAGACACGCCCGAGTCGGCGGTGAGCGCGACCCCCGCGAAGGAGGTGTTGAAGGACGCGGTGTCCGCGACCACCCGGTAGTCCGCGGCGAGCGCGAAGCCGAAGCCGGCCCCGGCGGCGACGCCGTTCACGCCCGCGACGACCGGCTTGCGCATGCCGGTGAGCGCGCGCACGATCGGGTTGTAGTGGTCACGGACCGTGTTCATCGTCTCGCTCGTGCCGGACTCCCGGTCCGACATGAGCAGCCCGACGTGCTCCTTCAGGTCCTGGCCCACGCAGAACGCCCGGTCGCCGGCCGCCGTGAGCAGCACCGCCCGTACGGCCGGATCGGCCGCGGCCGTCTCCGCGGCGTCCCGGAGGGCGACTTTCGCCGCCACGTTCATCGCGTTCATGGCCTCGGGCCGGTTGAGCGTGATGGTGGCGAGCCCGTCGCTCACCTCGTACAGCACCGTGTCGGCCATCGGGTTCCCTTCGCCTCATTGCGTGGTTGACCAGCCCAGCATGGCGGAGATCACCCGTGCCGCCCATGTGAGCTGCGTCAAAGATTTGGAGGGGGTCCGTCCGACGTCGAGCGGCGAAGTATCGCAGGCCGATCCCCGAAATGTGGGGTTTTGCGGGAGCGCGTTGCGCAAGCGATGCCGATCGATGTTGGTCATCGGGTCCTGCCATGCGGGATAATGACCTGGAAGCAATGTGTTCGAAGCCGGTGACGCGTGCTCCACATCAAGGAGCTGCCCGGCTGACAATGAGCTGGTTTCAGGAAGGGGAACAAGCATGGCGGCCATGAAGCCGCGGACGGGTGACGGCCCGCTCGAGGTGACCAAGGAGGGGCGGGGCATCGTCATGCGCGTTCCGCTCGAAGGCGGCGGTCGGCTTGTCGTCGAGCTGACCCCGGACGAGGCCGAGGCACTGGGCGACGCCCTCAAGAAGGTCGTCGGCTGACCCTCTTCTCCACGTTTTCCCCCGCTGCCCCGGTACGGTCCGCCGTCCCGGGGCAGCGGTGTCTCCAAGGCCGGCGCATCCCGGCGAGCGGTGTCTCCGGGCCGGTGCCCCCGGGGTCGGGCGGGCGGTCAGCCCCGTCGTACGGCGCAGAGCAGGCCGTCGCCCACCGGCAGCAGCGAGGGGATGAGCTCCTGGCTCTCCCGCACCGCGCGCAGCAGCTCCCGGATCCGCTGGACCTCCGCCGGCTGGGCCCCCGAATCGACCGTGCGGCCGTCCGCGAAGACCCCCTCGAAGCAGACCAGACCCCCCGGTCGCAGCAGGCGCAACGATTCAGCGAGGTAGTCCAGGTACTCAAGCCGGTCGCCGTCGCAGAACACGAGGTCGTACCCGCCGTCCGCGAGCCGGGGCAGCACGTCCAGGGCACGGCCGGGGATGAAACGCGCCCGGTTGCCCGCGAAGCCCGCCGCCCGGAACGCCGTCTTGGCCAGCTGCTGCCGCTCCGGCTGGAGGTCCACCGTCGTCAGGACGCCGTCCGGCCGCATCCCGAGCAGCAGATAGATGCCCGACACGCCCGTGCCGGTGCCGATCTCCGCCACCGCCTTGGCGTCCGCCGTCGCGGCGAGCAGGCGCAGCGCCCCACCGGTGCCCGGCGACACCGAGGGCAGCCCTGCCTCCCGGGCCCGCTCACGGGCCCAGCGCAGAGCTTCGTCCTCGGCGACGAAGGCGTCGGCGAACGACCAGCTCGTCTGCCGGTTGGCGGTAATGGCCCTCTCCTGTCCCCGTAGTTGACGCAACGGTGACTGTATCCGCTGTCAGTGGGAACCCGCAGATGGGACCGGGCGTTCACCAGGGGAAGGACGCGACCGAGGCAGCCGGGCGAGCCGGCCCCAAATTCGCGTAAAGATTCTTATCCGGAGCTAACGGGCGAGGTGGCTATGGTAGGGGCTCCACTGGACACCACCAGAGCCGACAGGGGAGGTGCGGCTGCGCCTGTGGATCGGGGAGGAGTGCTTCGGCGTCTTCTCAGGTCGGCGGGTGAGCCGAAATCCGTGACCGACACCGCTGACCGTTTCCGCACCACCGACTCCGCTCCCACCACCGCGACCTTCGCATCGGATGCGGAATCGCAGGCGTGGACCCCTCCCACCTGGGAGGAGATCGTCAGCACGCACAGTGGCCGGGTCTACCGCCTCGCCTACCGCCTGACGGGCAACCAGCACGACGCCGAGGACCTGACCCAGGAGGTCTTCGTCCGCGTCTTCCGCTCGCTGTCGACGTACACCCCGGGCACCTTCGAGGGCTGGCTGCACCGCATCACCACCAACCTGTTCCTCGACATGGTCCGCCGCAAGCAGCGCATCCGTTTCGACGCGCTCGCCGACGACGCGGCCGAGCGGCTTCCCAGCCGCGAGCCCTCGCCGCAGCAGGCGTTCAACGACACGCACTTCGACGCCGACGTGCAGCAGGCCCTGGACACCCTCGCGCCCGAGTTCCGCGCGGCCGTCGTCCTCTGCGACATCGAGGGCCTCTCGTACGAGGAGATCGCCGCGACCCTCGGCGTGAAGCTCGGCACCGTCCGCAGCCGCATCCACCGCGGCCGCTCCCACCTGCGCAAGGCGCTCAAGCACCGCTCGCCCGAGGCCCGGGCGGAGCGTGCCCTCGCCTCCGTCGGATGGGAGGCAGGGACAGCGTGAGCGGCACACGTCCCACGTCACCGACCCCCGCGGAGCACCACCTCGGGGACCGGCTGGCCGCGCTCGTCGACGGCGAACTCGGCCACGACGCCCGCGAGCGGGTCCTCGCCCACCTCGCGACCTGCGCCCGCTGCAAGGCCGAGGCCGACGCCCAGCGCACGCTGAAGAGCGTCTTCGCCTCGGCGGCTCCGCCACCGCCCTCCGAGGGCCTCCTCGCCCGGCTCCAGGGCCTCCCCGGGGGACCCGGCGAGCCGGGAGGACCCGGCGGACCGCGCGGGCCCCTCGAAGAGCTCTTCGGCGCGGGCGGCGTGAAGTCCGACGGCTTCGCCACCGCCGCCGTCGTCACCCCGCACCCCGGCACCCCCGGGGCCGGTTTCCGCATCCACGAGGTCGGCCACCGCCGCTCCGGACCGGCCGGGCGGGGCCGGCGCTTCGCCTTCGCGGCGGCCGGCGCCGTCTCGTTCGCGGCGATCGCCCTCGGCGGCACCCTGCCCCTCGAAGCCTCGGTGAGCGCGAGCGCGCGCGGCCCCCAGGGCAGCGGCAGCGCCGTCACCCCGCTGCGGGCCACCGCGACCGGGGGCGGCACGGGCACGGCGATCGGCCGGGGCACCCGCTCCGGCGAGCGTCCGGGCGCCCAGTCCGTCGACGGGGCCGAGCCGCTCGCCGGGGTCACCCCGGCCGCGGTCCCGCAGGGGCCGGTCGTGGCCACGGGCCAGGGCACGGTTCCGTCGGGCGCGGTCCCGCCGGACGCGGTGCGCTCGGCCGCCGCGCCGCTGGTGGCCGTACGGCTCCGGAACCAGGCCCCGCAGTCGCTGCTCGCCCTCTCGCCGTTCATACGACCGACGACTCCGGCCCTCCAGCTGGCCTTCGCCCCCGGGCCCAGCCCGATGGCCAGCCCGACGACCGAGCCGCTCGGCTCCCCCCGCTGACCCGCGACCTGGTTGAATCCAGGGGGCAGGGCGCCCGACCCAGGGGCGCGGACGGGTCAGCGGTTGCGGGGAGAGCATGAACAACGGGAAGCCGAACTGGTGGAGCCGGCCTTCGACCACACCGGAGGCGGCGCGGATACCCACGCCGCCGCCGGCGGACGAAGCCGACGGCGACTTCCCCCTGCCCGCACCCCAGCCGAACCCGGACCAGGGCCAGGAACAGGCGGGCCCGACGCGGGCGAGTGAGCCCGTGTCCGCGCCCGCACCGGCGGCCGCCGCGCCGACGGGAGAGCCCGCGCCGGTGGCGACGCCCGCGCCTACGGGCGAGCCCGAGCAGGCCGCCGCACCCCCCGTGGAGCCTCCGGTAGCGGCGCCCGCACCCGCCGTGGAGCCTCCGGTGGCCGCGCCCGCGCCGGTCGTCGAGCTGACGAAGTCCGCTCCCGCCGCTGAGCCCCTGGCCCCCGAACCCGAGCCCCTCCCCGTACCCCCGGCGGAGCCGGCTCGGCAGCCCCTCCACGTGCCCGACGAGTACCGGACGCCGCCCTACGGTGAGCCCGGGCCGTGGGCGCCCGCGCCGCCCGTGCAGCGGCCGCCCGCCGCCGTACCGCCGCAGGCGCATCACCAGCCGCAGCCCCAGACGACTCCCTGGGTGCAGTACGACCCCTGGGCGGCCGCCGGGGCCTGCGTCCCGCCGCAGCCCGCGAAGAAGTCCCGCAAGGGCCTCGCGGTCGCCGGCGCGCTCGTCTTCGCCCTCGTCACCGGCGTCATCGGCGGCGGCATCGGCGCGTACGTCGAGCGGAACGGCGGGATCACCACCGTCGAGCTCCCGCAGGCCGAGGCCGGGGACACCGACCGCGCTCCCGACAGCGTCGCGGGGATCGCCGCCAGCGCCCTGCCCGGCGTCGTCACCCTGCACGTCAAGGGCAACGGATCCTCCGGCACCGGCACCGGGTTCGTCCTCGACACCAAGGGCCACATCCTCACCAACAACCACGTCGTCGACGGCGCCGCTTCCTCCGGGGACATCTCGGTGACCTTCTCCAGCGGTGAGACGGCCCGCGCCAGGCTCATCGGCAAGGACACCGGCTACGACCTGGCCGTCGTCCAGGTCACCGGCGTCTCCGGCCTCAAGCCGCTGCCGCTTGGCAACTCCGACAACGTCCGCGTCGGCGACCCCGTCGTCGCCATCGGTGCCCCCTTCGACCTCTCCAACACCGTCACCTCCGGCATCATCAGCGCCAAGGAGCGCCCGATCACCGCCGGCGGCGAGAAGGGCGACGGCAGCGACATCAGCTACGTCGACGCGCTCCAGACCGACGCCCCCATCAACCCCGGCAACTCCGGCGGCCCGCTGCTCGACTCCAAGGCCCGGGTCATCGGCATCAACAGCGCCATCCGCGCCGCCGGCGACGGCGAGAGCGGCAGCGGCGGCCAGGCCGGCTCCATCGGCCTCGGCTTCGCGATACCGATCAACCAGGGCAAGCGCGTCGCCGAGGAGCTCATCAACACCGGCAAGGCCACCCACCCCGTCATCGGTGTGAGCCTCGACATGCAGTTCCAGGGCGACGGCGCCCGCGTCGGCGAGAAGGGCAAGGACGGCTCCGCGTCCGTCACCGCCGGCGGCCCGGCCGCCAAGGCGGGACTCCGGCCCGGGGACGTCATCACCAAGGTCGACGGCCAGCGCGTGCACAACGGCGAGGAGCTCATCGTGAAGATCCGCGCCCACCGCCCCGGCGACAAGCTGGAGCTCACCCTGACCCGTAACGGCAAAGAGCTGACAAAGACGTTGACGCTCGGGTCCTCCCAGGGCACCTGAGCGCCATGTGGCGGACGCCCCGAGGTACCCGTCGGACAGTTTCGGCGGGTACCGTGGACCGGGCCCTGGACCGGCGTGAAGGAGCTACTAGGTGTTCAGCGACATAGGCGCACTCGAGCTGGTGACGCTCGTGGTCCTCGCCGTGCTCGTCTTCGGGCCGGACAAGCTCCCGAAGGTGATCCAGGACGTCTCGCGCTTCATCCGGAAGGTCCGCGAGTTCTCCGACAGCGCGAAGCAGGACATCCGCAGTGAGCTGGGCCCGGAGTTCAAGGACTTCGAGTTCGAGGACCTCAACCCCAAGACGTTCCTCCGCAAGCAGCTGGAGGGCAACGAGGACCTCAAGGAGCTCAAGGAGCTGCGCGGCACGTTCGACCTCAAGAAGGAGATGAACGAGGTCGCCGACGCCGTCCACGGCCGGGAGACCCCGTCCGCGCCCGCTCCGGCGGCGGTCAACGGCTCTCCGGACCTGCTGAAGAAGCAGGACAAGCCGGACACCGGTGAGCGTCCTCCGTACGACTCCGACGCCACCTGACGACGGCCTGTCACCGACTCGCTCCTCAGCGGTGGCTATCCTCCCTCTGTTGACGCAACGAGGAGGCGGCCGGAATGAAGACGACGAGTCGGGTGGAAGCCGATGGCTTTCTGCGCGCACCCTTCGCCTGGTACGGGCTCGACGAGGCGTTCACCGGCCCGCGCCGGCTGATGCAGATCGGTACGGCCGCGGACGGTACCGTCCAGCACGGCTCGATGGGCCACGGTGACGAGCCGTCGATAAAGTCCGAGGCCGGCGGCGCGGAGAAGGAGCGCTTCGCCGTCGTCGTGACGGTCGCGGCGAACCCCGTGCGGCGCACCGGGGACGGTACGGGTGTCCTCGACGCCACCACGGTCTCCTCGGCCGCCTGGCTGGCCGGCTCCGGGCTCCTCGCCCACACCTGGCCCGCCTCGCTCGACCACGCGCTGCGGGACCACTGGCTGGACCAGCAGACGGAGACGGCCTTCGAGCTCGCCGACGACCTGGACGGCCCCGCGTGGTCGCCCCTGTCGCTGCCGGTGGACGGGGTGCCGGTGCCGTTCCACTACCGGGAGACCGAGTTCGGCTGGGTCCTCGCGGGCTCCGCGGGGGACGTGCACATCGGGGCGTACGGGCGGGGGATGAGCGCGTACGGCTTGGGGTTCTCGCGCGTGAAGGACCTCGGCGCGTACGCCTGACGGCATGACGAAGGGGCACCCCGGATCGGGGTGCCCCTTCACGCTGCGCGGGCCGTGCCGGCCGGTGAGCGGGTTGTGCCCACCCGTTCCGCCCCTGCGGAACGCCTGCCCACAACCCGCTAGAACTTGTTGCGCGGCGTGATGCCCAGGCTCATGCCCGAGAGGCCGCGCTGGCGGCCGCCGAGCTTGCCGGCGATGGCGCGGAGGGCCGCGCCCGCCGGGGAGTCGGGGTCGGACAGGACGACCGGCTTGCCGTCGTCGCCGCCCTCGCGCAGGCGCACGTCGATCGGGATCGAGCCGAGGACCGGGACCGTCGCGCCCGTGGTCTGCGTCAGGCCGTCCGCGACCTTCTGGCCGCCGCCCGTGCCGAACACGTCGACCATCTCGTCGCAGTGCGGGCACGGCAGGCCCGCCATGTTCTCGACGACGCCGACGATCTTCTGGTGGGTCTGGACGGCGATCGAGCCGGCCCGCTCGGCGACCTCGGCCGCCGCCTGCTGCGGGGTGGTGACGACCAGGATCTCCGCGTTCGGGACGAGCTGCGCGACCGAGATCGCGATGTCGCCGGTGCCCGGGGGCAGGTCGAGCAGGAGGACGTCCAGGTCACCCCAGTACACGTCCGCGAGGAACTGCTGGAGCGCGCGGTGCAGCATCGGTCCGCGCCACACCACGGGCGCGTTGCCCGGGGTGAACATGCCGATGGAGATGACCTTCACGCCGTTCGCGGACGGCGGCATGATCATGTTCTCGACCTGGGTCGGACGGCCGTCCGCGCCCAGCATCCGCGGCACGCTGTGGCCGTAGATGTCGGCGTCGACGACACCGACCTTCAGCCCGTCGGCGGCCATCGCCGCGGCCAGGTTCACGGTCACGGAGGACTTGCCGACGCCGCCCTTGCCGGACGCCACCGCGTACACCCGGGTCAGCGAGCCCGGCTTCGCGAAGGGGACCTCGCGCTCCGCGCTCGTGCCGCGCAGCGCCGCCGCCAGCTCCTTGCGCTGCTCGTCGCTCATCACGTCCAGCGAGACGTCGACGGAGGTGACGCCCTCGACCCGGGAGACGGCCTCGGTCACGCGCTGCGTGATGGTGTCGCGCATCGGGCAGCCGGAGACCGTCAGGTAGACCGTGACGGCGACCTTCCCGTCCGGTTCGATCTCCACCGACTTGACCATGCCGAGCTCAGTGATCGGCTTGTTGATCTCAGGGTCGTTCACCGTCGCCAGTGCTTCGAGCACCGCGTCTTCCGTAGCCATACCGACGATGGTACGGCGCCGACCACGGGCCCATGAAAGGGCTGTCAACGGTCGGGTACGTCACTTCCGCGCTCGTCGCCCGACGGGAATAGATCCCGGCGCTCCTCCAGCTCCTTGATCAGGTCCTGGAGCTCCGAGCGGATCCAGTCGCGGGTGGCGACCTCGCCGAGGCCCATCCGCAGCGCCGCGATCTCCCGGGTCAGGTACTCGGTGTCCGCGATCGACCGCTCGTTCTGCTTCCGGTCCTGTTCGAGGTTGACCCGGTCCCGGTCGTCCTGCCGGTTCTGCGCGAGCAGGATCAGCGGCGCCGCGTACGAGGCCTGCAGGGACAGCGCGAGCGTCAGGAAGATGAAGGGGTACTCGTCGAACTTCAGCGACCCCGGCGCGAAGATGTTCCACAGCACCCAGACGACGATCGTCAGGGTCATCCAGACCAGGAAGCGGCCCGTCCCCAGGAAGCGGGCGATCCGCTCCGAGAGCCGCCCGAAGGCCTCGGGGTCGTACTCCGGAAGCAGCCGGGACCGACGCTCGCGCGGCAGGTCGAGCCGGATGCGGGGCACGGAGCGCTCGCGCTCCCGGTCCTGCGTGCGCTCAGCGGCCATGCCCGGCCCCCTCCTCGTGGAACTCGGTCTCCCGCCAGTCGTCCGGCAGCAGGTGGTCGAGCACGTCGTCGACGGTGACCGCGCCGAGCAGCGAGCCGCTCTCGTCGACCACGGGCGCGGCGACCATGTTGTACGCGGCGAGATAGCTGGTCACGGCCGGCAGCGGGGTGTCCGGGCCGAGCGGCGGCAGATCGCTGTCCACGAGCGAGCTGACCAGCGTGAACGGCGGATCGCGAAGGAGCCGCTGGAAGTGCACCATGCCCAGGTACTTCCCGGTCGGCGTCTCGTCCGGCGGCCGGCACACGTACACCTGCGCGGCCAGCGCCGGCGACAGGTCCTGCTGGCGGACCCGGGCCAGGGCGTCCGCGACGGTGGCGTCCGGGCGCAGCACGATCGGCTCGGTCGTCATCAGACCGCCCGCCGTGCGCTCCTCGTACGCCAGGAGCCGGCGCACATCGGCCGCGTCGTCCGGCTGCATCAGGGTGAGCAGCCGCTCCTGGTCCTCCTCGGGCAGCTCGGACAGCAGGTCGGCCGCGTCGTCCGGGTCCATCGCCTCCAGGACGTCGGCGGCCCGCTCCTCCTTCAGCTTGCCGAGGATCTCGACCTGGTCGTCCTCGGGCAGCTCCTCGAGGACGTCGGCGAGCCGGTCGTCGTCGAGGGCGGCGGCGACCTCGGCGCGCCGCTTGGGGGAGAGGTGGTGCAGGGCGTTGGCGAGGTCGGCGGGGCGCAGCTTCTCGAAGGTGGCGAGCAGGCTCTCGGCGCCCTGGCCGTGCTCCTCCAGGGAGAAGCCGGTGACGGCCGACCACTCGACGGTCAGCGTCTCGCCCTTGCGGCTCAGGACCCCGCCCTTGCCCTTGCGGACGAAGACCCGGTCGATCTCCCAGTCGCGGCGGGCGGGCAGCTGCTGGATCGAGACGTCGAGGACGGTGACCTCCTCGCCCGACTCCACCAGGGTGACGCGCCGGTCGAGGAGCTCGCCGAGGACGAGCCGCTCGGTGGGCCGCCGCTCGAAGCGCCGCATGTTGACCACGCCGGTGGTGATGACCTGGCCGGAGGCGAGGCCGGTGATCCGGGTCATGGGGACGAAGACCCGGCGCCGGCTGAGCACCTCCACGACCATGCCGAGCAGCCGGGGCGGCCGGCGGCCGACGCGGAGCATGGCGACGAGGTCGCTGACGCGGCCGACCTGGTCGCCGACGGGGTCGAAGACCGGGACTCCGGCGAGATGGGAGACGAAGATCCGGGGGGCGCCTGCCGCCATGCCACGCGCCTCCTCGGTGCCGCACGATTCGAGTCGTCGATGCGTCTCGGCGTAGAGCTTTGCCGGTGATTGCAGAGCTTTGCCTGGTTCAGGCTAGCCCGTGCCGTTCCGCCCCGCCCCGGCAGAGACTCCGTACGGCTGCCTGCGGGGCCCGTCACCTGGCCCGGGTACGCTGCCGGTCTGCCGTTCCCCCCATCGGCCCCGGCACCGGACCCGTCTCCTCCGCCCGGCCGGAACGCGGCCGCCCGCGGCAACCCGTACGGGCCGTGCCCGTCGCCCCCCACGACAACGAGAGGTAGCGCAGATGACCGTTCGTACCCCGTCATCGCGTATCCGCAGGGCCGTCACGCCCCTGGCGCTCTGCGCCGGACTGACGGTGGGACTCACGGCCTGCGCCGCCGATCCTGACGAGGGGACGAACGGGGTGGGGAGACTCTCCGCACCCGAGATCGAGCAGAAGGCGCAGTCGGCGGCGGACTCGGCGAAGGCCGTACGGCTCTCCGGCACCCTGGTCAGCAAGGGCGGCACCTTCAAGCTGGACATGCGCCTCAGGCAGAACGGCGCGACCGGCTCGGTGACGACGAAGAACAGCACCTTCGAGCTGCTGCGGGTCGGCGACGCGCTCTATCTGAAGGCCGACGCGGGCTTCTGGGCCCACGACGAGAAGGAAGGCGACACGCCGTCCGAGGCGGACTCCGAGGCCGCCGACACGCTCGACGACAAGTACGTGAAGGTCCCGCAGGGCGACCCCTCGTACAAGCAGCTGCGCGGCTTCACCGACATGGGGCCGCTCCTCGACGGCCTCATCGGCCTGCACGGCGAGGTCGTCAAGGGCGACCGGGACCAGATCGGCGGGGTCCGCACGGTCAAGGTCAAGGGCGGCGCCGACGGCGAGGGCGGCACGCTCGACGTGTCCCTGGACGGCCTGCCGTACCCGGTGCAGTTCGCGCGCGGCGGGGGAGCGGGGGTCGTGGTGCTCTCCGAGTGGAACAAGGACTTCCCGCTCGCGGAGCCGTCGAAGGAGGAGACCCTCGACTACGGCAAGCAGCTGCCCCGCACGTAGGGCCTGACGCTCCCGGCGGAGCAGCTGCCCCGGAGCCAGGGCGGGCCGCTCACGACGGAGCAGCTGCCCCGGAGCCAGGGCGGGCCGCTCACGACGGAGCAGCTGCCCGAGGGCCGGCGCCTGGCGCTCCCGGCGGAGCAGCTGCCCCGCACCTGGCTAGCGCTTCTTCTTGCGGAACAGCAGCTTCGGGAGGCCCGCCGGGATCGGCCGGCGGGTGTTCGCCGAGGTCGGCAGCGGTACGGCGGCCAGGGAGCCGTCCGGGAGCTCGGTGGTCGAGGCGCGGGGGTCGAGCCGTACGATCCGGCACTCGCGCGCCCAGCGCCCCGGCATGGCCTCGCCGTCGGGGGCGTTGAGCCGCTTGCCCTTCAGCTCGGCGACCGCCGCCTCCCACTCCTCCGTACCGGGGGAGAGTTCGCGGACATCGGCGGTCCAGGCGACGAGCCGGCCGCCCTTGTCCTTGCTGCGGACGGTCACCTCGGCCGTACCGCCGTCGACCAGGCCCGGCAGCGGCTGCTCGCCGGGGCCGTCGCCGACGACGTGCGCGGCGCCGTCGTGCCAGACGTGCCAGAGCGCGCGGGCGGGTCCGGTGCCGCGCACCCACACGAGGCCGGACTTCTTGGTGGCCTCCTCGACGAGGGCGGGCCCGAGCAGCTCTTCTGTCATGGCCCGAAGCCTATCTACAGCCAGCCGTTGCGCTTGAGGGTGCGGTGGATGGTGAAGCAGACCGCGATGATGCCGGTGAGGACCATCGGGTAGCCGTACTTCCAGTGCAGTTCCGGCATGTGGTCGAAGTTCATGCCGTACACGCCGCAGACCGCCGTGGGGACGGCGACGATCGCCGCCCACGAGGTGATCTTGCGCATGTCCTCGTTCTGCGCGACGGTCGCCTGCGCCAGGTTGGCCTGGAGGATCGAGTTGAGGAGCTCGTCGAAGCCGACGACCTGCTCCTGGACGCGGGCGAGGTGGTCGGCGACGTCCCGGAAGTACTTCTGGATGTCGGGGTCGACGAGCCGCATCGGCCGCTCGGAGAGCAGCTGCATCGGGCGGAGCAGCGGCGTGACGGCCCGCTTGAACTCCAGTACCTCGCGCTTGAGCTGGTAGATCCGGCCGGTGTCCGTGCCGCGCGTGGAGCCCTTCGCGGCCGGCGAGAAGACGTCGATCTCCAGCTGGTCGATGTCCAGCTCGACGGCGTCGGCGACCGCGATGTACCCGTCGACGACGTGGTCGGCGATGGCGTGCAGGACGGCCGAGGGGCCCTTGGCGAGGAGCTCCGGCTCGCCCTGGAGGCGGTGGCGGAGGTTGCGCAGGGAGCCCTGGCCGCCGTGCCGGACGGTGATGACGAAGTCGGGGCCGGTGAAGACCATGACCTCGCCGGTCTCGACGACCTCGCTGGTCGCGGTGAGTTCGGCGTGCTCGACGTAGTGGATCGTCTTGAAGACGGTGAAGAGGGTGTCGTCGTACCGCTCCAGCTTGGGCCGCTGGTGGGCGTGGACGGCGTCCTCGACGGCCAGCGGGTGCAGCCCGAACTCGGCGGCGATACCGGCGAATTCGGCCTCGGTCGGCTCGTGGAGGCCGATCCAGGCGAAGCCGCCGCTCTCCCGCACCTGGCGCATCGCGCCGCGCGGGGTGAGGCAGGCGCGGTCGTCGATCCGGCGCCCGTCGCGGTAGACGGCGCAGTCGACCACGGCGCTGGAGGCCGAGTGGTCGCGGGTGGGGTCGTACGAGGTGTACGTGGTGGGGGTCTTGCGCAGGGTGTGCCGGAAGCTCGGGCGGACGGCGGCGGTGAGGTCACGGATCATCGACATGGGCGTGCTCCTTCACGGATCGGCCGTCGGCGCGGAGCGTGGCACAGCCCGGAATGGGGACGGAGAGGTACGTCGTCCACAAAGCGGGCGGCACCGAAGGAGCGCGGAGACGGCGGTCGCTACAGACAGGGGAAGGCGAAAATTGCTCTTCCGTCGTGCGAGATGCCGGAGGGGCGGGTCCGTGCCGGACCCGGACGTCACCGGGAGGAACGCACCGGGCTGGGGTGCGGAGCGGCGGAAGAGCGGCTGGTACTGCCCGATCGACTTCGGTCCATCGCAGTCCCACCTCCTCCGGCCGGTCCCCTGTCGGGGATGACGTGTGACGAGCAGTCGGGAATCCCGACCAGTGGCCAACACTATCAGCCGACAGAGGGTCAATCCCTTCCTTTGCCCGTTCCATACGCGATCTATGCTCCCCACATGGGAGAAGTTCTTGCACTCGTCGAGGCCCGGCTGCGGACGGCGCTCGGCGAACCGGACGCGCGGGCCGCGGTGACCTTCCTCGGCACGGACCGGATCGAGGTGCTGCGCTTCGTCGACGGCGACCTCGTGCGGTACGCGACCCTCGGGATGTCCGCGCAGCCGATGGCCGATCCGACCTCGGCGCTCGCCGACCCGGTGAAGGGCCCGCGCGCGGAGCTCGTCCTGACGGTACGGGGCGGGCTCGCCGACACCGACAAGGTGCTGCGCCCGCTGGCCGTCCTCGCGGCCACCCCGCAGGTCGAGGGCGTGGTCGTGGCCCCGGGCGCCTCGCTCGACGTCGGCGACCCGCTCTGGCCCGGCGCCCCCTTCAGCTCGGTGCTGGTCGCCGAGTCGGGCGGCCTGGTGGAGGACCTGGAGCTGGACGACCCGATGGACCCGGTCCGCTTCCTGCCGCTCCTCCCGATGACCTCGAACGAGGCCGCGTGGAAGCGGGTGCACGGGGCCCAGGCCCTGGAGGAACGCTGGCTGACCCAGGGGACGGACCTGCGCGATCCGCTGCGCAGGTCCGTGAGTCTGGACTGAGGCCTTCGGCTCTCAGCTCGCGAAGACGCCGACGCCGTCCTCGGTGGCGTGCTTCGGGGCGAGTTCCCGGACCTCGTGCGTGAGGGCGGTGCGACGGACGCGGACGATCACGGCGCCGATGACAGCGGCCGCGCCGGCCACCACGAAGGGCATGTGGACGTCGCTCCACTCCTCGATCTTGGGGGTCGAGCAGCGAGGTCTTCCGGGCCGGCTTCGGCTGCTCCTTGAGGAAGACCGTGATGCAGAGGAAGCCGATCGCCATCAGGGCGGCCGTGCCGAAGAAGGGGGAGCGCCGGCTGGCGTTGCCGAGGGCGGCGCCGAGCAGCGGCCCGCAGGCCATGCCGAGGCCGAGCGCCGACTCGTACAGCAGGATCGCGGCCGCGCTGCCGCCGGCCGCGGCGCCGACGATGACGGCGAGCGAGGTCGAGACGAAGAGCGCGTTGCCCAGGCCCCAGCCGGCCCGGAAGCCGACCAGCCGGCCGACCGTGTCGGAGGTGCCGGCGAGGGCGGCGAAGACGACGACGAGCGCGAGGCCGGCGAGCAGGGTCCTGCGGCCGCCGATGCGGCTGGAGACGAAGCCGGTCACCCCTCCCGGGCCCTGGGTGAACCGGCCCGGCCGGACGGGTGATCGTGTGCGGTCGTCCTTGACGCGGAGCGGAAGAGCTAGGACCGTTGAGCCCTATGAGGGGCGAACCCAGTTGTCCGAAGTGCGGTGGCAGGGTCAGGGTGCCCGGTCTCTTCGCCGACTCCTGGCAGTGTGATGTGCACGGCTCGGTGCACCCGCTCCAGCCCGTGATCCCACCCAGCGTCGAAGGCCTCGGGGTGGTGGTGCACCGCTCCCACGTCCCCGTGTGGATGCCGTGGCCCCTGCCCGTCGGCTGGCTCTTCACCGGCGTCGCGTACGCGGGGGACGACCGCAGCGGCGGACGCGCCACGGCCGTCGCCTGTTCGGGCCCCGGCCCGCTCGGCGGGATCGGCGAGCTGCTCCTGATCGCCGAGGAGCTCGGCGTCGGACTCGGTGCGCGGTACGCCGGCATCGACGGCCTCGACCCCGGCTCCGGCATGGCCATCGACAAGCCGCCCCAGGCGAAGGTGCTCGCCGCCGGCCGGCCCACCCCGCTCTGGCACGTCACCGGCGCCCCGCAGGACCGCGCGGTCTTCGCGGGCGAGGCGCGCGGACTGTGGCTGTGGGCGATCGTCTGGCCCGAGCAGTCCGGCCTCCTCATGTACGACGAACTGGTCCTGACGGACCTGCGCGACGCGGGCGCCGAGGTCGACCTGCTGCCCTGCGGCGCGCTCACCCCGAGGCTGCTCGGCTAGGGCCTGTCTTCCGGTGACGTTCCGTACGGACGTGTTCGATTCGCCCGTTATGCTGGAGCGTCCCTCCGTCCCTGCCGAGCCCTGGAGTACCGCGTCGTGCGCATCGATCTGCACACCCACTCCACGGCCTCCGACGGTACGGACTCCCCGGCCGAGCTCGTCAGGAACGCGGCCGCCGCCGGGCTCGACGTCGTCGCGCTCACGGACCACGACACCACCCGCGGCCACGCCGAGGCGATCGCCGCGCTGCCCGAGGGGCTGACCCTCGTCACCGGGGCCGAGCTCTCCTGCCGGATGGACGGCATCGGGCTCCACATGCTCGCGTACCTCTTCGACCCCGCGGAGCCGGCGCTCCTCGCCGAGCGCGAACTCGTCCGCGACGACCGGGTGCCGCGCGCCCGCGGCATGGTCGGCAAGCTCCAGGAGCTCGGCGTCCCCGTCACCTGGGAGCAGGTCGCCCGGATCGCCGGCGACGGCTCCGTCGGCCGCCCGCACGTCGCCGAGGCGCTCGTCGAGCTCGGAGTCGTACCGGACGTGTCGGGGGCGTTCACGCCCGAGTGGCTCGCCGACGGCGGCCGGGCGTACGTCGAGAAGCACGAGCTGGACCCGGTCGACGCGATCCGCCTCGTCAAGGCGGCCGGCGGCGTCACCGTCTTCGCGCACCCGCTCGCCGTCAAGCGCGGGCAGGTGCTGCCGGAGGCCTCGATAGCCCGGCTCGCCGAGGCCGGACTCGACGGCATCGAGGTCGACCACATGGACCACGACGAGGCGACCCGCGCCCGGCTGCGCGGACTCGGGAAGGAGCTCGGTCTGCTGACCACGGGCTCCAGCGACTACCACGGCAGCCGCAAGACCTGTCGCCTCGGCGAGTACACCACCGACCCCGAGATCTACGGCGAGATCACCCGCCGCGCGTCGGGCGCCTTCCCGGTGCCGGGCGCCGGCGGACCCGCCGCCTGAGGCCCTTCGGGCGGACCGGGGCAGCCGCACGGCCCCGACCCCGGCTCCCAGGAACCGGCCCGTCCGGGGACGCGTGACCCGCGGCGGTCCGCCCGGGATCCGCTTCCCGGCGCGCCGGCCGGCCGGGTCCGCTCCTCGGAGCGGGCCGCCGGGCCCGTCCGCCGGGTCCGCGCCCCGGCCGGGGTGACCGGGATCCGCTTCCCGGTGGTCCACCCCGTCCCCGCCCGGTTCCGCCGGCGCGGGCGGGCGTCCGCTCCGACCCTCCCGGGCCTCCCTCTTCCTGGTCCGCCCCCGTACGGCTCCGCGCCGTGCGCGGGGTGGAGCTTCTCCCGCCCTGTCGCCGGAATCCCGTATTCCGCCCCGTAGGGGTACACCCCACCGTTCCACCACTCCCGCAAGGCACCCCACCGTGTTCGACGTCGCCGTCTTCGGCTCGCTGTTCCTCACCCTCTTCGTGATCATGGATCCCCCCGGGATCACCCCGATCTTCCTCGCCCTCACCTCCGGCCGTCCCGCCAAGGTGCAGCGCCGGATGGCCTGGCAGGCCGTCGCCGTCGCCTTCGGCGTCATCACCGTCTTCGGCCTGCTCGGCCAGCAGATCCTGGACTACCTGCACGTCTCCGTCCCCGCGCTGATGATCGCGGGCGGTCTCCTGCTGCTGCTCATCGCGCTCGACCTGCTCACCGGCAAGACCGACGAGCCCAAGCAGACCAAGGACGTCAACGTCGCCCTCGTGCCGCTCGGCATGCCCCTGCTCGCCGGGCCCGGCGCGATCGTCTCCGTCATCCTCGCCGTGCAGAACGCGGACAGCGTCGCCTCGCAGGTCTCCGTCTGGACCGCCATCGCCGCCATGCACGTCGTGCTCTGGCTGACCATGCGGTACTCGCTGCTGATCATCCGCGTCATCAAGGACGGCGGCGTCGTCCTGGTGACCCGGCTCGCCGGCATGATGCTCTCCGCCATCGCCGTGCAGCAGATCATCAACGGCATCACCCAGGTGATCCAGAACGCCTGAGGCCCCCCGGACACCACTGCGCCCCCGTACGGATTCCGCTCTTGCGAAGTCCGTGCGGGGGCGCGGTGCGTGGTGTGGACCGGGCCTGTTACGAGGCCGAGGTCTCGGCGGGGCGGATCCAGATGCGCTGGCCGATCGCGGCGGCCTGCTGCACGATCCGATTGACGGAGGCGGCGTCCACGACGGTGGAGTCGACAGGCGTGCCGTCGATGTCGTCGAGTCGCAGGATTTCGAAGCGCATGGGCTTCTCCCTTCGTCTGAGTTGATCCTCCTGGGCGGAGAACTGCGTTACGTACGGGTCCAACGCCATGCATCCTGCAAACATTCCCTACGCTAAGGAAAATTTTCGGATGGCTAACGACCTGCGGTGATGGGGTGTGGCGACACCGCCCCGAGCGGCGGACAATGAGCCCCGTATGAACGACGCACAGACCACCGCCCAGGTGACCGAGACCACGACCGAAGCCCGCCTGGATGCCTTGGACGCCCGCCTGGAGCGCACCAATGAGCTCCTGCGGCGGATGCTGGCCGAGGTCGCCAAGACCCCGTCCACCCACGCCATCTTCGTCGACGCAGGTTACGTCCATGCTGCGGCCGGGTTGCTGGTGGCGGGCACCGAGGACCGGCGCTCCTTCGACCTCGACGCCGAGGGCCTGATCGAGGCCTTCATCGACACGGCCCGCACGATCTTCGCGGACAGCCGGCTCCTCCGCGTCTACTGGTACGACGGGGCCCGCCGCCGGATCCACACCCCCGAGCAGCAGGCCATCGCCGAACTCCCCGACGTCAAGGTCCGCCTCGGCAACCTCAACGCCAACAACCAGCAGAAGGGCGTCGACTCCCTCATCCGCAGCGACCTGGAGTCCCTCGCCCGCCACCGCGCCATCAGTGACGCCGCCCTCGTCGGCGGCGACGAGGACCTCGTCTCGGCCGTCGAGGCCGCCCAGGGCTACGGCGCCCGCGTCCACCTCTGGGGCATCGAGGCCGCCGAGGGACGCAATCAGGCCGAGGCGCTGCTCTGGGAGGTCGACAGCCAGCGCACCTTCGAGCTCGACTTCTGCCGGCCGTACGTCACGCGCCGCCCCGTCACCACGTACGAGAACGAGGGCGAGCCGCCGCCCTCCCGCGAGGAGGTGCGCTTCGTCGGCGCCCAGATCGCCGCGACCTGGCTCGCCGGGCAGGGCCGGGACCGGCTCGCCGAGCTCCTGCCGGGCGCGCCCTATCTGCCGGGGCCGGTCGACCAGGACCTGCTCGTCGAGGCGGAACGCCTCCTCAGCCGCTCCCTGCGCGGCCACGCCGCACTGCGACGGGCGCTGCGCGACGGCTTCTGGCAGCACCTCAAGGCGCAGTACTGACCTTCGCGTCCGTCCGCTCCCAGAAGCCCGTGAGGCCCTCCGTCAGCTCCCGGGGGTGCGAGACGTTGGGGGAGTGGCCGGCGCCCGCCACGACCGTACGGTGCGCGCCGGTGCGGGCCGCGGCCACCGCGAGGTCCTCCGGCGACCAGACCATCTCGTCCGTCCCGTACGCGAAGTGCAGCGGCACGGACAGGGCGGCGAGACCCTCCGTACCGTCCTGACGGTCCAGCAGGAGCCGCCCGGCGCCCGCGAGTTGGGCGATCCGGGTACGCATCCAGCGGCGCCGCAGGAAGCCCGCGAGCTCCGGCGTGTCGCCCGTCGCCGGCTCCTCGCCCCGGCTGTCCAGCCAGCACATGGCCTGCCACACCCGCTCCTTCGGCAGCACCGCGAGCGCGGCGCGCAGCACCCGCACCCGGATCCGCTGCGGCCGGGCGACGCGGCCCGGGCCCGAGGAGAGCAGGGTGAGCGAGCGGAAGGCGCCCGGCGCGAGGGCGGCCGCCGCGCGGGCCACCAGACCCCCGAAGGAGTGCCCGACGAGGTGGACGGGGCCGTCCCCGAGGGCCGCGGCCTGCGCCACCGCGTCCAGCGCGAGCGCCTTGCGGCGGTAGGCCGCGCGGCCCCGGGGGCCCGGTGTGTCGTTCTGTCCGCGCCCGTCCACGGCCACGGCCCGGTACCCGGCCTCGCTCAGCGGCCCGAGCAGCTCGATGAAGTCCTCCTTGCTGCCGGTGTACCCCGGCAGCAGCAGGACCGTGCCCCGCCGCACCCCCGCGGCCTCGGCGTCGAGCACGGCGAACGGACCCCGCACGGTCTCGAGCCGACGGGCACGGGCGCGGGGCGGCAGGACGAGGGAACGGGGCTTGCTCATAGGTGGACTGTAACGGCGCGGCCGGGGGCTCGCGCACCAGGCCGTGGGCCTGCGCGGTGGGCGCGCACGGCCGAGCGGCCGACCCCCTGGAGGGGCCGGCCGCTCGGATGGTGCGGGGCGGGGTCAGCCTTCCGGCTGGGCCGCCGCCTTCTTCGTGGTGCGGCGCCGCGGGGCGGCCTTCTTCGGGGCCTCCTCGGCAGCCGGAGCCGCGGCCTCGACCTCGGCGGCCGCGGCCTTCTTGGTCGTACGGCGGCGGGCCGGAGCCTTCGGCTCGGTCTTCGGCGCGGAGGCCTCGGGGGCCTCGGCGGCGACCGCCTTCTTCGTCGTGCGGCGACGGGGAGCCTTGGGGGCCTCCTCGACCGCCTCGGCGACGACCGCCTCGGCGACGGCCTTCTCGGCCACGGCCTTCTTCGTCGTACGGCGGCGCGGGGCGGCCTTCTTCGGGGCCTCCTCGACGACCGGAGCGGCGACCGGAGCGGCGGCCGGCTCGGCGACCGGAGCGGCGGCCGGAGCGGCCACGATGATGACCTCGCCGGCGGACTCCGCGGCCACCGGCGAACCGGCGGGACGGCGGGCAGCGCGGCGACGGCGCGGCGCGGGCTCCTCCGCGACCGGCTCGGCGACCGGCTCGACGACCGGGGCCTCGGCCACCGGCGCCTCGGCGGTCACCGGCGAACCGGCGGGCCGACGGGCGGTGCGGCGACGGCGCGGCGCGGGGACCTCGGCGACGACCGGAGCCTCGACGACCGGCGCCTCGACGACGACCGGCTCGGCCACCGGGGCGGCGACGGGCTCGGCGACGACCGGCGCGGCGACCGCAGCGGCGACGGCGACCGGCGCGGCCACCGGCTCCGCCACGGCCTTCTTCGCGGCCCGGCGGCGCGGGGCCTTCTTCGGCTCCTCGGTCACGACCGGAGCGGCCTCGACGACCGGCTCCTCGACGGTCCGCGTCGCCATCAGGGCGACCGCGGCGCTCTCGGGCGTCTGGAACGTCACGGTCTCCTCGACCGGACGCGCCACCCGGGGACGGCGGCGGCGCGGGGCCGGAGCCGGCTCCGGGGCCGGGGCGGCGGCCACGGGCTCCGGACGGGCGGCGGCACGGGTGCGGCGACGGGGAGCCTTCGGCTCCTCGGCGACGACCGCGGCCGGGGCCTCGACGACCGGGGCCGGGGCGACCGGCGCCTCGACGACGGGGGCCTCGACGACGGGCGCCTTGACGGCGACCGGGGCCTTGACGGCGACCGGGGCCTCGACGGCGGCCGGGGCCGCCGCGGGGGCCTGCGGCGCCACCGGTGCGGAGCCCGGCGCGCCGACGCGGGTGCGGCGGCGACGGCGCGGGGTGCGCGGGGTGGGCTCGTCCGACGGGGCCTCGGTGACCGCGGCCGGGGCCGTCGTCGCCGGGGCGTCGTCGAGCTCGCTGCCGCCGCGGGTGCGGCGACGCTGGCGCGGGGTCCGCGTGCGGGGCGGGCGCTCCTCGGTCTTCTCGGCGGCCTTCGGGGCACGGCCACGGCGGCCGCCGGGCTCGCCCAGGTCCTCCAGCTCCTCCGCGCCCAGACCCGCGCGGGTCCGCTCGGAGCGGGGCAGGATGCCCTTGGTGCCCGCCGGGATGTCCAGCTCCTCGTAGAGGTGCGGGGACGAGGAGTACGTCTCGACCGGCTCGTGGAAGTCGAGGCCGAGCGCCTTGTTGATGAGCTGCCAGCGCGGGATGTCGTCCCAGTCGACCAGCGTCACCGCCGTACCCTTCGCGCCCGCGCGGCCGGTGCGGCCGACGCGGTGGAGGAAGGTCTTCTCGTCCTCCGGCGACTGGTAGTTGATGACGTGGGTGACGCCCTCGACGTCGATGCCGCGCGCGGCGACGTCGGTGCAGACGAGCACGTCCACCTTGCCGTTGCGGAAGGCGCGCAGCGCCTGCTCGCGGGCGCCCTGGCCCAGGTCGCCGTGGACGGCGCCCGAGGCGAAGCCGCGCCGCTCCAGCTGCTCGGCGATGTCGGCCGCCGTGCGCTTCGTACGGCAGAAGATCATCGCGAGCCCGCGGCCTTCGGCCTGCAGGATGCGGGAGACCATCTCCGGCTTGTCCATGTTGTGCGCACGGTAGACGTGCTGCTTGATGTTGGCGACGGTCGCGCCCTCACCGTCGGGCGAGGTGGCCCGGATGTGGGTGGGCTGCGACATGTAGCGGCGGGCGAGACCGATGACGGCGCCCGGCATGGTGGCCGAGAACAGCATGGTCTGGCGCTTCGCCGGAAGCATGTTCATGATCTTCTCGACGTCGGGCAGGAAGCCCAGGTCGAGCATCTCGTCGGCCTCGTCGAGGACGAGGACCTTCACGTGCGACAGGTCGAGCTTGCGCTGGCCGGCCAGGTCGAGGAGACGGCCGGGGGTGCCGACGACGACGTCGACGCCCTTCTGGAGCGCCTCGACCTGCGGCTCGTACGCCCGGCCGCCGTAGATGGCGAGCACACGGACGTTGCGCACCTTGCCGGCGGTCAGCAGGTCGTTGGTGACCTGCTGGCACAGCTCGCGGGTGGGGACGACGACGAGCGCCTGCGGGGCGTCGGTCAGCTGCTCGGGCTTGGCCCGGCCGGCCTCGACGTCCGTCGGGACGGTGACGCGCTCCAGGATGGGGAGGCCGAAACCGAGGGTCTTGCCCGTGCCGGTCTTGGCCTGGCCGATGACGTCGGTGCCGGTGAGGGCGACCGGAAGGGTCATCTCCTGGATGGGGAAGGGGTTGACGATGCCGACGGCCTCCAGGGCCTCGGCCGTCTCGGGAAGGATTCCGAGTTCTCGGAAAGTCGTAGTCAGGGTGCTGCCTCTTCTGTGAGACGCGGCGCGAGGCGAACGAAGGGGGTCTCACCGTGCCGGGATCTTCCGGGGGGATCAGGGGAGATCACCGCCGGGTGGCACGGGACCACTGCCGTCGCTCGAGCGTCGAACCGCTGAGGGTGACCCTTCCGCGGGTCCGCCGGAAGGGCTGTCGGGCCGGAGCCGATCGGGCCACCGACCGGGCATCCTCATTCATGAGTCGGCCCACCGAATACGTCCGAACGTGCGAAAGCATGTCCGCATACTCAGCAGGCGCCTTATCACTGTACCCCGGATTCGCGCATGTGTGTTGGGAGAAATGGTGATGAGGGCACGGTCACACTGACTGACCAGGGCCTTCCCGGGCCGCGCGAGCGAGCTATTGTGCGCTCCATGGAGACGCCTGACAACGCCACACCCACCGGGATCGCCGCCAAGGACTGGGCGGAGGCTTCCGCCGAGCCGCAGTACCGGGCCGCCGTGATCGACCTCCTCGGCGCCCTCGCGTACGGAGAGCTCGCGGCCTTCGAGCGGCTCGCCGAGGACGCCAAGCTGGCGCCGAGCCTCGCGGACAAGGCGGAGCTGGCGAAGATGGCCTCGGCCGAGTTCCACCACTTCGAGCGGCTGCGGGACCGCCTCGCGGCCGTCGACGCCGAGCCGACCTCGGCCATGGAGCCCTTCGCGAAGGCGCTCGACGACTTCCACCGCCTGACCGCGCCGTCGGACTGGCTGGAGGGCCTGGTCAAGGCGTACGTGGGCGACTCGATCGCCAGTGACTTCTACCGGGAGGTCGCGGCCCGCCTCGACTCCGACACGCGCGGACTCGTCCTCGCGGTCCTCGACGACACCGGCCACGGCAACTTCGCGGTGGAGAAGGTCCGCGCGGCGATCGAGGCCGACCCGCGCGTCGGCGGCCGGCTCGCGCTCTGGGCGCGCCGCCTGATGGGCGAGGCGCTCTCGCAGGCCCAGCGCGTGGTCGCCGAGCGCGACGCGCTCTCGACGATGCTGGTCGGCGGCGTGGCGGACGGCTTCGACCTCGCGGAGGTCGGCAAGATGTTCTCCCGGATCACCGAGGCGCACACCAAGCGCATGGCCGCGCTGGGCCTCGCGGCCTGAGCCGCCTCGAACGGCTGCGCCGGTCAGACAGCCGCTGATCGGCGCAGCCGGCGCGAGGCCGGGCGGATCAACAGCGACAGCAGCACCGCCGCGACGGCCACGGCGCCGATCAGGGTGGCGAGGAAGTGGCCGGGGCCGAGCGCCCCGTGCGTCACGAGCGCGCCGAAGACACCGCCGAGCGTCCCGGTGACGAGGACGATCGCCCGGACGGGGAGGCGGTCGGGCAGCCGGAGCACGGCGGCCCAGGCCAGGGCGAAACCGAGCAGCGCGGAACCGAGGGCTTCCAGGAACACGGAGGATCACCTCGCGAGGGGTGCGGGGCGGGTGGTGCGGTCAGAGGCGTCCTACCCCCGGCGTCCGGAACGCAATCCTCCCGTACCTCCTGACGTGGCCGAACGGGTTTCTCCCGTACGCCTTGAGGCGGCCGAGCGGGATCCGTCCGTTGCCCCCTTGAGGCGGCCGAGCGGGATCCGTCCGTTGCCCCCTTGAGGCGGGCGGACGGAATCCGCCCGTGTCCCCAGAGGCGGCCGGACGCAATCCGCCCGTGTCCCCAGAGGCGGCCGGACGGAATCCTCCTGTCCCCGCTCAGGCGGCCGAGCGGGAAGACGAAAGGCCCGGTGGACCGAAGTGGTCCACCGGGCCTTTCCCGTCCGATCCCGGGCTCAGAGCGCGCCGAAACCCACGCGGCGCACGGCGGGCTCGCCGAGCTCCACGTACGCGATCTTCTCGGCCGGAACGAGGACCTTGCGGCCCTTCTCGTCCGAGAGGCTGAGCAGCTGCGCCTTGCCGGCCAGCGCGTCGGCCACCAGGCGCTCGACCTCCTCGGCGGACTGCCCGCTCTCCAGAACGATCTCCCGGGGTGCGTGCTGCACGCCGATCTTGACCTCCACGGCTATGTCCCTCCGAACGGTCGCCTTCGCGCGGACACCCGCGCCGTACGCTGCACACATTAGCCCGGTGAGGGGACCCGCACGGGTCAGCCGCAGCACGCCAGGAGCGAACAGCGTCCGGGAATGTTCAGTGACCCTCGGCGCTGAGCTGCCCGTCGACCGGGTGCAGCGGGAAGCCCGCGATGCCACGCCAGGCGAGGGAGGTCAGCAGCCCGACCGCCTTGTCGCGGGGGATCCCGGAGCCGCTCGACAGCCAGTAGCGGGCGACGACCTGGGAGACACCGCCGAGACCGACGGCGAGCAGCATCGACTCGTCCTTCGACAGACCGGTGTCCTCGGCGATCACATCGGAGATGGCCTCGGCGCACTGCAGGCTGACCCGGTCCACGCGCTCGCGTACCGCGGGCTCGTTCGTCAGATCGGACTCGAAGACGAGACGGAACGCGCCGCCCTCGTCCTCCACGTACGCGAAGTACGCGTCCATCGTCGCCGCGACCCGGAGCTTGTTGTCCGTCGTGGAGGCGAGCGCCGTGCGCACGGCGAGGAGAAGGGACTCGCAGTGCTGGTCGAGCAGGGCGAGGTACAGCTCCAGCTTCCCGGGGAAGTGCTGGTAAAGCACCGGCTTGCTGACACCGGCCCGCTCGGCGATGTCGTCCATGGCGGCGGAGTGGTACCCCTGGGCGACGAAGACCTCCTGGGCCGCGCCGAGCAGCTGGTTCCGTCGGGCACGTCGCGGCAGGCGCGTGCCCCGAGGGCGTGCTGCCTCTGTCTGCTCGATGGCGCTCACGCGGCCTCCCAAAAATCGATCCATGCGCGCTGTCGCGCCGCGCCGCCATCGTACTTTTGGGTAACCCGGCTGTGCGCGGTGCGAACGCAGAATTTCACGGACCGGACGCCCGGGTCGACAGCCGATTCAAGATTAAACCGAACAAATCAGCGGGGAGTCGTCCGCTCAGCGGTAGTCGTCCTCGTCCAGCGCGACCACACGCGCCTGTTCGGACGCGTCGGCCTCGTTCGCCGAGTCGCGCTCGAGATGGGTGGGCTGCTCGTCCTCGCGCTGCTGGAGTTCGGTGTGCTGCTCGGCAGCGTCGGCCTCCGGGATTTCCTGGTCCAGCACGTCGACCTCTTCCTCGGTGAATGTGTCCGGCTCGCTCGGATCGGCAGTCATGCGGTTCCTTCCGGGGGTGCGGGTCGCGGTGCTCCCGATGGCCCTCTCTTCGAGCCTAGGAGCGAACGCGCCCCGCCGCATACGCACCTGTGACCCCACCCACACACGTCGGCGCGTGATCGTCTCGTAATATTGCGGCCATGTCCTCGACCGAGCTGCCGGAAACCCGGACCGCCGCCGCACCGACCGCGTCGCGGACCCGCGCCGTACGGGTCGCCGACGGCGAGGAGCTGCGCTCCGTCGCGCTGCCCGGACTCACCCTCACCGTGCGCGCCCGGCCGGGGAACCGGACCGGACTGCCGCCCGCGCTGTACGTCCACGGCCTCGGCGGCTCCTCGCAGAACTGGTCCGCCCTGATGCCGCTGCTCGCGGACCACGTCGACGGCGAGGCGGTCGACCTGCCCGGCTTCGGCGACTCCCCGCCGCCCGACGACGGCAACTACTCGGTCACCGGGCACGCGCGCGCCGTCATCCGGCTCCTCGACGCCGGCGGACGCGGACCGGTGCACCTGATCGGCAACTCGATGGGCGGCGCGGTCGCCACCCGGATCGCCGCCGTCCGCCCCGACCTGGTCCGCACCCTCACGCTGGTCTCGCCGGCCCTGCCCGAGCTGCGGGTCCAGCGCAGCGCCTGGCCGACCGCGCTGCTCGCGGCGCCCGGCATCGCGACGCTGTTCGCGAAGCTGACGAAGGACTGGACGGCCGAGCAGCGCGTCAAGGGCGTCCTCTCCCTCTGTTACGGAGACCCCGGCCAGGTCACCGAGGAGGGCCTCCGGCACGCCGTCGAGGAGATGGAGCGGCGCCTGGAGCTCCCCTACTTCTGGGACGCCATGGCCCGCTCCTCGCGCGGCATCGTCGACGCGTACACCCTCGGCGGGCAGCACGGACTGTGGCGGCAGGCCGAGCGGGTCCTCGCCCCGACGCTGCTCGTCTACGGCGGGCGCGACCGGCTCGTCTCGTACCGGATGGCCCGGAGGGCGGCCGCCGCCTTCCGCGGCTCGCGGCTGCTGACCCTCCCCGAGGCGGGGCACGTGGCGATGATGGAGTACCCGGAGACGGTCGCCCAGGCCGTCCGGGAACTGATCGCCGATGACGGCGGGAGCTGATCCGGGGCGTGGGACGACATAGCCGCAAGGGCTCGGCGCCCTCCGCACCCTCGGTGCCCGAGGCCGGCCGGCAGCCGGCCGCCGAACCGGCCCCCTCGGGCCCGCCGCCCGGCACGGGCCGCCGCCGCAGGCCCGCCACCGGCCCCGACCAGGGCGGACCGGGCCCCCAGGGGTACGGGACGCCGGCCCACGGCACCCCGCTGTACGGGACACCGGCGCACGGGTCTCCCCAGTACGGGGGCCCCGCCCAGGGGACCCCGGCCCACGGGACCCCGCAGTACGGGACGCCGGCCCACGGAACGCCGCAGTACGGGACTCCCGCGCGCGGGACCGGGCCGTACGGGGCCCCCGCGGCCCCGCAGTACAGGGCTCCCGCGCGCGGGACCGCCCCGTACGGGGGCACCGCTCAGGGAACCCCGGCGCACGGCACTCCGCAGTACGGGACGCCCACCAAGGGAGCGCCCGCCCCCGTCACCCCGGCGCACGGGACCCCGCAGTACCGGACCCCGGCCCCCGGCACCCCCGCGCACGGCACCCCCCAGTACCGGACCCCGGCCCCCGGCACCACGGCCCCCGGCACCACGGCCCCTGGCACCCCCGCGCACGGCACCCCCCAGTACCGGACTCCCGCCCCCGGCACCCCGGCGCACGGCACCCCCATGCACGCCACGCTCGGTACCCCCGCGCACGGCGTCCCCGTTCTCGGGGGTTCCGTTCGGGGTGGGCATCCGCAGCACGACGAGGAGGGCGGGCCGCGGCCCGTGCCGGTCGGGCGCCGGCACGGGGCGACGCGGACCGTCGCGCCCGAACAGGGGGAGTCCCAGGCGCCGTTCATCCCCGGCCCCCGTCATGAGGGCGAGGCGGAGGAGCCCCAGGCCGCCCCCGGGCGGAGCGGGATCGGGCGTACCCTCACCGGCGTCGCGGCCGCGGCCGTCGCCACCGTGCTCGCGGTCGTCGTCGCCGGGCAGGTCGCCGACCGGGACGAGGCCCCGCCCGCCGCCCGCGCCGCGGGGGAGCCGGCCGAGCGGCCCTCGGACGACACCTCCGCGTCCCGCTCCGACGACCGGGCCGTCCCGTCGAAGCCGGCGCCCGCCGTCGTCCCGCCGACGTACGAGCAGCTGATGACCCGCCAGTTCCCGATCGACCCGAAGCTGAAGGGCTCCGGGGAGTTCGAGGCCGTGCCGGGTCTCGCGAAGGCGCCCGGCAAGGGGCGGCTGATCCGTTACCGGGTCGACGTCGAGAAGGGGATCGGTCTCGATCCGAAGCTGTTCGCCGACGCCGTGCAGAAGACCCTCAACGACCGGCGCAGCTGGGCCGGCCGGGGCGAGATGACCTTCGAGCGCATCTCCGGCGGAGAACCGGAGTTCGTGATCACCCTCGCCAGCCCGGGCACCACCGGCGAGTGGTGCAAGAAGTCGGGGCTCGACACCACCGTCGACAACGTCTCCTGCGATTCGGCCTCCACCGACCGCGTGATGATCAACGCGTTCCGCTGGGCGCAGGGCTCGCTGACCTTCGGCCCGAAGGCGATGTACGCCTATCGTCAGATGCTCATCAATCACGAGGTCGGACACCGGCTCGGGCACGGTCACGTGAGCTGCCGTACGCCGGGCGCGCTGGCTCCCGTGATGCAGCAGCAGACGAAGTCCCTGGACATCGACGGGATCAAGTGCCTCCCCAACCCCTGGGTGTACCCCACGAGTTGACGGTACGTCACGGTCGTCGGCGTCCGCATGCCGGGACGGGTGTCTCGCTGCGGCGTGGACGCGCATTGACATCGCTCACGCGTTCGTCCATATTTCTCGGCATGTCGCCCCGTCACGCCACTTCCGACAGCGCCGCCCTTGAGCTGGCGCTCTTCGGCGTGTCCGGACACACGGTCGCCGACATTTTCTGTAGCTGACGCAGCCCGAGCGCTCGTCGGCTTTTCTCTTTTCTCGCCGCGCCCGGGTTCTTCCTTCCCGCAGGCGCGCCGCCCCCCTCTTTCGGGCTGATTCCCCGTGCCTGCGGAATTCCGTCTCCTTTTCCCGCAGTTCACCCCGAGAGGTTTCCTTCCCATGCGTTCATCGTCCGTCATTTCGCGCCGTGTGGCAGCGGCCGCCGTCAGTGTCGTCCTGGCCTCGGGCGCCGCCGCCTGCGGTCCCGAGGACGCCGGCGCCAAGGGCGGAGCCTCCGGGAAGGCCGGCGGAGCCCCGCAGAAGGGCGGCACGCTCACCGTCCTCAACAGCGAGGCCCAGAGCGACTTCGACCCGGCCCGCCTCTACACCTCCGGCGGCGGCCTCGTCCCCTCCCTCGTCTTCCGTACGCTCACCACCCGCAACCGCGAGGCGGGCGCCGCCGGCACCCAGGTCGTCCCCGACCTCGCCACCGACATCGGCCGCCCCAACAAGGACGCCACCGAGTGGACGTACACGCTGAAGGAGGGCCTGAAGTTCGAGGACGGCACGCCCATCACCAGCGCCGACGTCAAGTACGGCATCGAGCGCTCCTTCGCGGCCGAGCTCTCCGGCGGCGCCCCCTACCTGCGCGACTGGCTCATCGGCGGCGACACGTACCAGGGGCCGTACAAGGACAAGAAGGGCCTCGCGTCGATCGTCACCCCCGACGCGCGGACGATCGTCTTCAAGCTGAAGAAGCCCGAGGGCGAGTTCCCGTTCCTCGCCACCCAGACCCAGTTCGCCCCCGTCCCGAAGGCCAAGGACACCGGCGCCCGGTACGAGGAGCACCCGGTCTCCTCCGGCCCGTACAAGGTCGTCAAGAACGAGAACGACGGCGAGCACCTCGTCCTGGAGCGCAACGAGCACTGGGACCAGAAGACCGACGACGAGCGCAAGGCCTACCCCGACAAGGTCGACGTCAAGTCCGGGCTCGACGAGGCCGTCATCAACCAGCGGCTCGCCACCTCCGCGGGCGCCGACGCCGCGGCCATCACCACCGACACCAACCTCGGCCCCGCCGAACTCGCCCAGATCGGCTCCGACAAGGCGCTCGCCGCCCGGGTCGGCACCGGCCACTTCGGCTTCACCAACTACATCGCCTTCAACCCGAAGATCAAGCCCTTCGACAACCCGAAGGTCCGCCAGGCGATCGCGTACGCCGTCAACCGCACCAGCGTCGTCAACGCCGCCGGCGGCTCCGCCCTCGCCGAGGCCGCCACCACCTTCCTGCCCGAGCAGAAGGCCTTCGGCTTCACCCCGTACGACCACTTCCCGGCCGGGAGGACGGGCGACCCGGAGAAGGCGAAGCAGCTGCTCAAGGAGGCCGGCTACCCGAACGGCCTCACCGTCACGCTGCTGCACTCCACCGCCCAGAACCGCAGCACCAGCCCCGAGATCGCCACCGCCGTCCAGGAGGCCCTCGGCAAGGCCGGCATCACCGTCAAGCTCGACGGACAGGAGCGCAACGCCTTCAACGAGAAGCGCTGGAGCGTCAAGGACGCCCCCGGCTTCTTCCTCTCCCGCTGGGGCGCCGACTGGCCGGCCGGCGGCCCGTTCCTCGCGCCGATCTTCGACGGACGCCAGATCGTCACCAACGGCTCCAACTACAACCACGCCCAGCTGAACGACCCCGCGGTCAACAAGGAGATCGACGAGATCAACAAGCTGACCGACCTGAAGGCCGCCGCCACCCGCTGGGGCGCCCTCGACAAGAAGATCGGCGAGCAGGCCCTCGACGTGCCGCTCTTCCACCCGGTCTTCAAGCGGCTCGTCGGCAAGGACGTCAAGAACGTCGTCATCAGCGACTGGGTCGGAGTCCTCGACATCTCGCTGGTCGCGGTCAAGTGACCGCACTGACCGACGCTCCGGCGCCCGTGGCGGGCCTTCCCGCCACGGGCGCCGCCCGGCAGGTGTGGCGACGGCTGCGCACCCGCCCGGCCGCGCTCGTCTCCGCCGCCGTCCTCCTCCTGCTCGTCCTCCTCGCCCTCGCCGCGCCGCTCCTCGCGGCCCTGGAGGGCCAGGACCCGCACACGTACCACGACGACCTCGTCGACTCGGCCCGCGGCGGCGTCCCGTACGGCTCCTTCGGCGGGGCGAGCGCCGACCACTGGCTCGGCGTCGAACCCGGCACCGGCCGCGACCTGTTCGTCCGCCTCCTGTACGGCGCCCGGATCTCGCTCCTCGTCGCCGTCGGCGCCACCGCGCTCCAGGTCCTCATCGGCGTCCTCGTCGGCCTCGCCGCCGGACTCGGCAGCCGCAGGCTCGACGGCCTCCTCAGCCGCGTCACCGAGATGCTCGTCGCGCTCCCGATGCTGGTCCTCGCCATCGCGCTGACCGCCGTCGTCCCCCGCGGCTTCCCCCGGCCGCTGCTGCTGATCCTCGTCATCGGGCTGCTCGGCTGGTCCGGCACCTCCCGGCTGGTGCGCGCCCAGACGCTCACCCTGCGCAGCCTCGACTTCGTCGCCGCCTCCCGCCTCGCCGGCTCCTCCCGGTGGCGGACCGCCCGCCGGGAACTGCTGCCCTCGCTCGCCGCCCCCGTCATCACCTACGCGGCGATCGCCTTCCCCGCCAACATCGTCGTCGAGGCCTCCCTCTCCTTCCTCGGCGTGGGCGTCACCCCGCCCACCCCGTCCTGGGGGCAGATGCTGTCGAACGCCCAGACCTGGTTCCGCGCCGACCCGGCGTACGTCCTGCTGCCCGCCGGACTGCTCTTCGTCACCGTGCTCGCCTTCACCGTCCTCGGCGACGCCGTCCGCACGGCCCTCGACCCCCGCGAGGCGAGCCGGCTGCGCGTGGGCACCCGTAAGGAGACCTCCCGATGACCCGCTTCGTCCTCAAGCGGCTCGCGGGTGCCGTGCTCGTCCTGCTGGCGCTCTCGGTCCTCGTGTACGCCCTCTTCTACCTGGCGCCCGGCGACCCCGCCCGACTGGCCTGCGGCGAACGCTGCACCCCCCAGCAGGTGGCCCAGGTGCGCGAGCAGCTCGGCCTGAACGAGAGCGTGGTGAGCCAGTACCTGCACTTCCTCCAGGGCGTGCTCACCGGCCGCGACTACTCCACGGGCACCGCCGTCGCGCACTGCGACGCGCCCTGCCTCGGACTCTCGTACCGGAACGACCAGCAGGTCACCGAGCTGATCCTGGAACGGCTCCCCGCCACCGCCTCCCTCGTCCTCGGCGCCCTGGTCGTCTGGCTGGTCGTCGGCGTCGGCACCGGACTCCTCTCGGCGCTCCGCCGGGGCGGCATCACCGAACGCCTCCTGACCGTGCTCACCCTCGCCGGGACCGGCACGCCGGTCTTCATCCTCGGGCTGCTGCTCCTCATGGCCGTCTGCGCCTATCTGCAGTGGCTGCCCTTCCCCTCGTACGTGCCGCTCGGCGAGGACCCCGAGCAGTGGGCCTGGAACATGCTGCTGCCCTGGTTCACCCTCGGCTTCTTCGAGTCCGCCAAGTACGCCCGGCTCACCCGGAGTTCGACCCTGGAGACGCTCGCCGAGGACCACATCCGCACCTTCCGCGCGTACGGGGTGGGGGAGCGGTCCGTCGTCACCCGCCACGCCCTGCGCGGCGCCGTGGCCCCGGTCGTCGCGATCAGCGCCGTCGACGTCGGCACGATGTTCGGCGGGGCCGTGCTCACCGAATCCCTCTTCGGCATCCCCGGGCTCGGCAAGACCCTCCTCGACGGGGTCCGCACGATCGACCTGCCCGTGGTGGTGGGCGTCGTCATGGTGATGGGCACGGCCGTCGTCCTCGCCAACGTCCTCGCGGACCTGCTGTACGCGGCCGCCGACCGAAGGGTGGTCCTGACGTGACCGCGTCCCCGCTGGTGGAAGTCAGCGATCTGACCGTCGAGTTCGAGCGGGAGGCCGGGGCCGTACGGGCCGTCGACGGGCTCTCCTTCACCCTCGGCGAGGGCCGGGCGCTCGCCCTCGTCGGCGAGTCCGGCAGCGGCAAGTCCACCGTCGCCGGCGCCCTCCTCGGCCTCCACCGGGGCACCGGCGCGCGGGTCGGCGGCACCGTGCGGGTCGGCGGCATCGACGTCGGCGCCGCGGCCCCCGCCGAACTGCGGCGGCTGCGCGGCGGTGTCGCCGCCATGGTCTTCCAGGACCCGCTGTCCGCCCTGGACCCCTACTACGCCGTCGGCGACCAGATCGCCGAGGTATATCGGATCCATCATCCTGGATCCAGGAAAGCCGCCCGGGCCCGCGCCGTCGAGGTCCTCGACCGGGTCGGCATCCCCGACGCGGCCCGCCGCTCCCGCTCCCGCCCGCACGAGTTCAGCGGCGGCATGCGGCAGCGCGCCCTCCTCGCCATGGCCCTCGCCTGCGAGCCGCGACTCCTCGTCGCCGACGAACCCACCACCGCCCTCGACGTCACCGTCCAGGCCCAGATCCTCGACCTGCTGCACGAACTGCGGCGCGAGACCGGCACCGCGCTGCTCCTCGTCACCCACGACGTCGGCGTCGCCGCCGAGAGCGTCGACGAGGTGCTCGTCATGCGCGGCGGACGCGAGGTCGAGCGCGGCCCCGTCGCCGAGGTGCTCGGCGCGCCCTCGGAGCCGTACACCCGCGCCCTGCTCTCCGCCGTGCCCCGGCTCGACGGACCGGAACGGACCCCCGCCGGGAAGGGCGAGGTCCTGCTCGAAGCGATCGACCTGCGGCGGGAGTTCGGGCGCCGCGGAGCCGCCGTGACCGCCGTCGACGGGGTCTCCCTCACCGTCCGCGCCGGCGAGACCCTCGGCGTGGTCGGGGAGTCCGGCAGCGGCAAGACCACCCTCGGTCGGATGCTCGTCCGGCTCCTCGACCCGAGCGGCGGCGAACTCCGTTACGGGGGTACGGAGATCGGCGCCCTGTCGGAGCGGGAGCTGCGCCCGTACCGCCGCGAGCTCCAGATGGTCTTCCAGGACCCGGTCGCCTCCCTCAACCCGCGCCGCTCCGTCGGCGAGTCGATCGCCGACCCGCTGCGCGTGGCCGGGGAGCGGGACGAGACCCGGATCCGCGGCCGGGTGCGCGAACTGCTCGACCGGGTGGGGCTCGACCCCGACCGGTACGAGGCCTATCCGCACGAGTTCAGCGGCGGCCAGCGCCAGCGCGTCGGCATAGCCCGCGCGCTCGCAGCCGAACCCCGCCTGATCGTCTGCGACGAACCCGTCTCCGCGCTCGACGTCACCACCCAGGCCCAGGTGACCGCGCTGCTCGCCGAGCTCCAGGCCGAACTCGGCCTCGGGCTCGTCTTCATCGCCCACGACCTCGCGGTCGTCCGGCAGGTCAGCGACCGGGTCGCCGTCATGCGCGCGGGCCGGATCGTCGAACAGGGCACCGTCGCCGAGGTGTACGGCACGCCCCAGGATCCGTACACCCGGCAGCTGCTCGCCGCCGTCCCCTCGCTCGACCCGGTCCTCGCGGCGGAGCGCCGGGAACGCCGCCAGGAACTGGCCGCCGCCTGACGCTCCGTGACCGTTCCACCGCGTAGCGCGACAGAACGCGACCGGGGTGGGAAAGTTACGTGCATTCACCCCTTCCGGTGGTGGGGGGGGGCCCCCGCCCCCGCCCCCCCCCCCCGGGCCCCGGCAGTGATAAACCGGCGGGGGGCCCGCCCCCCGGGGGGCCGCCCCGC